>DATCPW010000137.1:0-12078 GCA_036569865.1 Candidatus Dormiibacterota bacterium | reverse complement strand
CTGATATGGCGTCATGCTCCCCGGTCTCCCGTTCGGCTTTCTGCTGCGTATCGAGGCGCTGGCTAGACGCGAGATCGGCCTACCGTGGCTGAGGCGACTCCTCTGATCTCCAACCTCGCCGCCGGAAGGCGGATCGGGGTTATCTCTATGCACACCTCTCCCACCGCCTCTTTGGGCCAGAACGGCAACGGCGGCCTCAACGTTTATGTTCGCGAGGTCGCCAACGCGTTCAGCGATCGGGGCATCGCGACCGACATCTTCACCCGCAGGCAATCTCCGGACGACCCTGCCATCGAATCCCTTGCCCCCCTCTCGCGCGTCATCTATCTGCCTGCCGGGCGCAGCCTGGACAAGTACTCGCTCTACGGCGAGGTTCCGGCTTTTGCCGCCGGCATCCGATCCTTTGCCGAGCGCGAGCACGTGCGCTACGACATGCTCTACTCCCACTACTGGCTGTCGGGCGAGGTCGCCTGCCTGCTGCGACCGGAGATGGGGGTCGCCTGGGCGCATACCGCTCACACTCTTGGCCTCGTCAAGAATCGCACCCTCGCGAGCGGCGCCAGGCCCGAGCCAGTGCTTCGGATTCGAGTCGAAGGCGAGATCGCGCAGCAGGCAGACCTGCTGATCGGTTCGACCACCGACGAGGCCGATGACCTCATCCGGCTGTACGGAGCCGACCCGGATCATGTCCATGTGGTCGCGCCGGGCATCGACCTGGCCACGTTCCAGCCCCTCGACCGCGCGGACGCCCGACGCAAGATCGGCTACGGGCCGGGCAGGGTGCTCCTCTTCGTCGGCCGGCTCGAGCGCCTGAAGGGTGTGGACGTCGCCATCAGGGCCTTGGCGCTTCTTCGAGACCGCGCCCATGACGACCTGCGTTTGATCGTGCTCGGCGAGGATGTTCGCGACGGCGAGGAGAGCGAGAAGGAGCGATTGAAGCTGGTCGCCTCGGCATCGGGCGTGCGCGACCGAGTTGATTTCCTGGGCTCGGTCGCCCACCACGAGCTGCCGTACTTCTACGCGGCGGCCGACGTTTGCGTGATGCCTTCTTACAGTGAATCGTTTGGACTCGTCGCGCTCGAGGCTCAGGCATGTGGCCGTCCGGTCGTCGCTTCAGGCGTGTCGGGTCTGCGCTCAGTTGTGCGGGATGAAGTCAGCGGCTACTTGATCGACGATCACGATCCCGCGATATACGCCGAGCGCATCGGCCGCCTTCTGGCCAACCCGGATTTGGCTCAGCAGATGGGTCGCAGAGGTCGCTTGCTAGCGCAGCGATTCTCGTGGACGCGCACTGCAGACCGGCTCGGGAACCTGTTCGAAGGCGCGATCGAGAGCTCTCACGCGCGCGTCCAGGCCGGCGTGCGGCACGAGTAAGGGAACGACGTAGCGTCGAAAGTCGTGAGTGGAGTCGGCCTCGTGCCGTCGCCGTTCATCAACCACACCTGGCCTCCGTTCAGAAACGCGATCTGATGACCGTCCGGTGAGGGGACCGGGCTGGTGACGGCGATGCTCGGATCGGCGGGCAGTCCAAGCGCCAACGTGAGCGCGGTTGGCGGAGCGATGGCACTGACCACGAAGGCCTTCTGCAACGTGCCGGTGGTCGTTGGCACCGCGGCCGCAAAGACCAGATGGACGGAATCAGGCAGCCAAGCCGGTGGGCCGATTGCTCCGGCGCTCGCGATCGTGTTCGTTGCCGCAGCGCCACTGAGATTTCGAACCTTCAGGGTGGTCATGCCGACGTCGTGAAGCAGGTAGGCGATCCGGCTTCCCGCAGGGGCCCATGTTGCATCGCTGATCTGTCCGTTCTCAACAGCTAGTTCGTAGCGAGCCTGTATGCCGACGTCGTAGCCCCAGATGATGCTCGACTGGGGGCCGACCTCGACAAAGGCGAGCCGTGCACCGTCAGGCGAAACAGTGACCTGAGTGACCGCCGCGGAGATCACCGTGTCGATTCCGTTGGACGAAAGGCGGTGCAGCGCGCCGGCGTCGTCGATGAACACGTAGCCCATATCCGAACCAAGCGCTGCCGCCCACGAAGCTTTGAAGCCCAGCGCTTTTGGATCCTGGCCGGGAGTCAGCACCGACCACGTCCCGCCATCGCTCTGAAGCAGCAATGTGTCTCGCGCGGGCGACCAGCTGAACGAACGCACAGAGCTTCCGTCGTAGAGCTTGCGTGGAAAGCCCGACTCATTGACCAGCCACAGAGCGCCCGAGCTGCCGTCTGCATTTGCTGTCGCGAATGCGACCCAGTTGTGCAGAGGGCGAATCGGTCCGGTGGTGAAGGCGATGCTTTGATCGGCGGAAAGGCGGTTGCCATCCGCATCGAGCGCCGTGCCCGTCACGCTGATCGCGTAAGCGGTCGAGGGCTCGAGTAGAGTCGCGGGCGCGATGATGGCCCGCCGTCCGTCAGTTGGATTGAGGCGGACTGTGAAGGGAACCGGAGGAGAGATGCTGATGGCTTGCTGCAGGCTGGGACCGTTCATGTCGCGGGTGAAGTCCACCGTGAGGTATGCGGCGGGATCGACTCCGGTGTCGCCGTTGGCCGGCGATGAGCCGGCGAATGCTGGAGGCCCTTCAGTGACGAACGACCAGTGATGTCGAAGCACCGCAGTGTTTCCGGCCGGGTCTCTATATCCCGCCTCAAGCACCACGTCATACGTCGAATTCGTGGCCAGAGTGGGGTGCTGGTACGCAAGCTGGCGTGGGTTGAGCCAGACCAGATTTCCATTGGTCGCCGGTTGCAGATGAAGCCGCGACTCTATCGACTGCTGGTCGACGTCGTGGTCGAACGTGATCCGTATCGGCGCCGCAGTCGAGACGTCGATGGCCCCGCGTACAGGCGAGTAATCGACGATCTGAGGCGGGTTGCCGCCGCACGCGCTGATGGAGCCCAGTACGAGGAGGGCGACGACGAGAGGTCGAGCTAGAGGTGCGACTTGAGGCGAGCCCTCATCTCGTGCGCGAGCTGCTCCAGGCGTGACGAGTCGACGAACAGAAGCGAGATGCTGGGGATCTGGTCAATGGCTCCTTCGATGCCCGCCTCGGACGGGTCGGCGGCGCCAAGGATGTCCTTCACCTTGCGAGCCCGGTTGCCGAGTGCGTCCTCGGCCATCGCCTGAAGCTCGGACACGATCGGGGACCAGTCGCGTTGTGGTCCGCTTGGGGGCGGTGGCGCGGCCGGAGCCATCTGCATCGCAGGCATCGACGGTGGCGTTGGATGCGTGGTTGCCGGCGGGGTATAGGTCGGATAGACCGCAGTTGGCGGTGGTGTCGGCGCTTCGATGACGGGCATTGGGCTCGTGATGGGCTCGAGCACTGGCGGTGGCGCTGTCGCGGCCACTGCTTGGCCAGGTGAGGGGCGCGGGCCGCGCTGTGAGGCCACGACCTCGTCCACATCGAGCGGCGGGTGCTTGGTGGTGTCAGCTGACTTGACCTCGATCATTGCGTTCGGGTCGTCGCACAAAGCCAGCGCGCGGTCGGGCTTGTCAGAGATGTCACGAGACTCGCTGGTGTACGCGCCGGCCAGCTCGCCATCGGCGAGGATGATCACGCCGGTGCCTCCGGCAGAGCGAATCATCACGCTGCCGCTCAGCTTGCGGTCGCTGAGGAACTTGAGCAGCGCCTTCATGTCGACCCACGCTGCGTAAAGCTCGGTGTACATCGGCTTCGAAACCGTGAGCTCGTACAGACCGTCGATCAGCTCGGGCGAGAGGCCGACCACGTCGAGCACGCCATGCCCTGTTGTGACGTCCTGGTTGAACTGATGCAGCGCCGTCTTGCCCAGAATCAAGCCTCCGGGCTCGGCCGCCCCGTCGTAGATGCATTCGAGAGCGGATCCCTCACGGAAGAGGATCAGGCCGGTCGCATCTTCGGTGAGCAGGCGCACGTAGCCCGTGTACCCCTCTTTCTCGAGAGTGGTGATCAGGCGCGGGAAGTCGACGAACGACGTTTTCAGCGAGTCGTAGATGACCTGGCCCGCGGGCACGGGAATCGGCTCACGCCCGTGCTTGGGTTGCGGTCGGTGCTTTACGCCGCGTCTTGGCTGGGGTGCTTCCACCTTTCTCTCCGGTTCAGGTTGATCTTGGCGCTCCCCTCGCGCCTCGGGCTTGTCGACCCTGGGGGGTTCGGGCGTGCCGTACTTCGGCGCCGACTCTGCGGCTTCGACCAGCTCGGGGATGCCGGCCTTGACAGTCTCATCGGCGGGTAGCTTAGCCTTCGCGTCGAAGTCAAACTCGCCTTTGCTCCAGGTTAGGGCACTGACGACGGCGTCGTCGCCCGCCAAACCGTCTCCGCGGGCGTGGAAAAGGTGGCCAAATAGGAAGTACAGCGAGGTCGACTCGCCGCTGCCATTCCTGAGCGTGAGCGTACCGGTGGACCGCTCGCCTTGAGCGGCTTCCAGCAACGAGCGAAGGGGCGTTTCGGCCAGCGTGCCGTGTGACTGCAAAAGCATCTCCTGAGATCGGCCCAGCCCGACCGTGGGATTGAGAGAAAGTTAGTATAGATATCGGTATCAGATTCGCGCGCTCAGAGCAGCCCGAGGCCGGCGGAGCCGTTGCGCGCGAGCGCGACAAGGTTCGGCCTTACTGAATGCCGCTCGCCAGCGAACAATCCCAAGCGCGCTTGTTGCTCGTGCGCCACGGCCAGTCGACATGGAACCACGAGCGCCGAATCCAGGGCCAGCTGGACCCCCCGCTTTCGGTCGAAGGCAAACGCCAGGCCGGGCAGCTGGGGCGCCGGCTGGCGGGCCGGACTTTCGCAGGCTTCTACTCGAGCGACTTGAAGCGGGCGGCCGAGACGGCGCAGCTGGTCGGCGAGTCGCTGGGTATCGACCCCACGCCGATGGCCGGGCTCCGCGAGATTTACCTCGGCCAGTGGGAAGGCCTGCGCACCGAAGACCTGGCCTCCCGCTTCCCCGAAGCGTGGGCGAGCTGGACCAAGGAGCCGGATTGGGATCTGATCCCCGGCGGCGAGGGATCCGCCGCATTCGAGGCGCGTGTGGGCGCGACTCTAGATGCGCTCTTCAAGCGGCACACGCAAGGTGATGTGCTGGTGGTCACGCACGGCGGGGTGATCCAGATTGCGCTCCATCACGTGGTCGGCCGTCCAGGTCGTGGCATCTTTCCGTTCAGGATTCAAAACGCTTCGGTGTCGGTGCTGGAAAGACGCAACGGCCGGGTCGTTGTCAGCGGCGTCAACGACATTGGCCATCTCGAAGTGGGACCCGTCGCAACCTCGGAGATCGGATGACGACTGGCGCTGCTGATTGGGATCGCGACCTTGAAAAGCAGGCTTCTCCTTCTCCATTGCTGCAGACCTGGGGATGGGGAGAGGTCCAGTCGCGAGCCGGTTGGAGCGTCGAGCGAGTGAGGCTTGATGGCGGCTCGATGGCGAGCATCCAGCTCCGAAACGTCGGACCTGTTCGCGAGGCATACGTTCCGCGCGGTCCCGTTCCTGCGACCCCTGGATCGATTGACGCCATGGTCGAATGGGCGCGCGGCGCGAAGATTGCCCGGCTGCGACTCGAGCCGCAGGCACCGGCGGCGTTCGGCGAAATCCTGTCAGCCCGCGGGTTCACCAAAGGTCAACAGACACAACCCGAGCACACGCGGATCATCGGCCTGAAGCCGGCCGACGAGATGCTCGCCTCCTTCAAGCAGGGCCGCCGTTACAACATCCGCACCGGCCTTAAGCGCGGCGCGGTGGTCGAGGAAGGCAAGGACGCCGCCGAGCTGGCGCGCCAGTCCGCAGCCGTTGAGCGTCGCGAGTCGATCAACCTGCCGGCGCGGGCTTACTACGAGCTCCTGCTCGAGCAACTGCCTTGGTGCCGCACTTACGTTGCGCGCCATCCTGAAACGAATGAAGGTTTGGCGGCGGTGCTGGTCGCCCGTCACGGCGGGCGCGCATATCACCTGTTTGCGGGTCGAACCGGCGCGCATCCGGAGTTGATGGGGAATGACCTCGCCTGGTGGGCGGGCATCCGCGCGGCCGCTGAAGCCGGTTGCCGAGACTACGACCTGTGGGGAGTGCCGCCGCCAGGCGCGGGTCCCGAGCACGCCTGGCACGGGCTCGGCTTCTTCAAAGCCGAGTACGGGGGAGAGGAGGTCGCCTACGCCGGGGCGTGGGAGCTCGCCCTGTCGCCGGCAGGCGCCCGGCTGCTCGACATCGAGAAAAAGGCTCGTCTACGCATTCGGGGCCTGAAACGCAACATCTCCTAACAATCCTTCAGATCAGTTAGTATTGGGGGATGATCAGCGCCACCGAGTCGTCGCGCAAGGTCCTGATCGTGGACCCCGACACGACGACGCGCCGCGAGGTGCGAAATGCCTGCGCGCAAGATGGCTACCAGGTGCTGGAGGCTGAGAACGGCGCCGACGCCCTTCGCGAGGTTGCATCGGCCCGCCCGAGCCTGGTCCTGCTGGAGGTGGCGCTTCCCGACGGCTCCGGGTTCGACGTCTGTCGCGAGCTTCGCAAGGCCGATGCGGCGGTGCCCGTGATCATGATGAGCTCGCGGTCGGATGAGATCGACGTCGTCGTCGCGCTGGAGATCGGGGCCGACGACTATGTGACCAAACCACTCCGGATCAGAGAGCTGGTGGCCCGCATGGCCGCGCACCTGCGCCGGACGCGACTGGAGTCGGTCGAGGCGACGCGGAACCGCCTCGAGTTCCGCGACCTCGTCATCGACGTCAACGAGCGCCGGATCTACAAGGCGAACAAGGAGGTGGAGCTGACCCACACCGAGTTCGACCTACTCACGTTCCTGGCCGGCAACGCGGGCAAGGTCCTGAGCCGCGAGAAGATCCTCAACTCGATCTGGGGCTACGAGTACCCGATCGAGACGCGGGTTATCGACGTGCACATCAGGAACCTGCGGCGAAAGATCGAGACGCAGCCTTCACGGCCCTATTACATCCTGGCCGTCCCAGGAATCGGCTACCGCTTCACCAACGCTCGGCCGGCCTGAACGCCCGCGACGATAGCCGCATGCCAACAGGACTAGGTGGAGCTCTCGATCCGGCCCGCAGTCACTCCGGATATCGCTTGCGCTTCATATAGGCGCAGCGTCCATCAGGGGCGAGGCTTATCCTCACCCGCGCCTTGGCCTAGGGGAGCGCAACCCCGAGCTCGCGCAGCGATTCCTGGACAAACTGCCGATCCTTGATCCCCGGGTGTGGGATCTGCAACTCGCTGTCCGACATGTGGTCGTCGCCGAACAAGAGAATGTCCACGTCGATGACGCGCGGTCCCCATCGCCGGGTCGGTTTCCGGCCCCCTTCGCGCTCCACCTCTTTGGCTGTCGCAAGAAGGCGCCGTGGCGTGCCCGACCACTCGACCTCCACCACCTGGTTCAGGAACCGAGGCTGGTCGGTGTCACCCCAGGGCTCCGTCTCGATGACGCTGCTTTGACGCACTATGCGCACGCCCTTTTGACGCAGCCTCCGCCGCGCCGCGCTCAAGTTCCTGCGCCGGTTGCCAAGGTTGGTCCCGAGGCCCAGATATGCGACTGTGCGTTTGGCTTTCACCGCATCTGATCGGCGACCCGCGCGACTCGCGTCATCGCTTCGACGTCGTGCACGCGGACGATGTCGGCACCACGCAGCACGGCGGCGGCAACGGTGGCGGCAGTGCCCTCGACCCGCTCGCCGACTGGTAGGTCGAGCAGCTTGCCGATGAACGACTTGCGTGACGTGCCGATCAGGATGGGCAACCCAAGCTCCCTCAACTCTTCGAGCCGGCGCATCACGATCCAGTTGTGGTCCGCCGTCTTGCCGAATCCGATGCCCGGGTCGATGATCACTCTTTCACGCGGTATGCCCGCCTCCACGGCCAACCGGGCCGACTCCCGCAGAAAGCGCTTGATCTCGGTCATGAGGTCCCCGGCGTATTCGGTGCCTTCCTGGTTGTGCATGACGACGAGAGCGCACTCGTTCTTTGCGGCCAGGTTGGCGATGGCCGGCGAGCGGGTCAATCCCCAGATGTCGTTGAGAATGACGGCACCGGCCGCCACGCCCGCTTCGGCAACCTCCAGCTTGTACGTGTCGATCGATACGGGCACCCTTGATTCGCGCGAGAGGCGCCTGACCACGCTCACAGTTCGTGAGATCTCCTCAGCCGTGCTGACCGGGACGTGTCCCGGCCGCGTTGATTCGCCACCCACGTCGAGAAAGTCAGCTCCTTCCTGCACCATCCGCATCCCCTGCGCAACCGCGCCGGCCAGGTCTTCGCCGAGGCCATCTCCGCTGAACGAGTCGGGCGTGACATTAACGATTCCCATGACATAAGTGCGGCTCCCCCATTCGAACCGGCGCCCGCCGATGTCCGCAATCACCCGCCGATTATGCTGCCCTTCGGTATGAAGCTCGCCGACATCGCCAGGGGAGTGCCTGGGGCCAGGTTGGAAGGGAACGGCGACGTCGAGGTGACCGGGATCGCCTACGACTCACGCCGCGTGAAGCCTGGCGAACTCTTCGTCGCGGTCAGCGGCCTGCGGGAAGACGGTCACGCGTTCGCCGCTGATGCGGTCACCAAAGGCGCGGTGGCAGTGGCGCTCGAGCGCCCGGGTCCGATGCCCCCTGGCACTCCCGTGCTCTTGGTTCCCTCTACCCGCATCGGCCTGGCGGAGATCGCCGCCGAGTTCTACGGGCGGCCGTCGCGCCGGCTGAAGGTCGCTGGAATCACGGGGACCGATGGCAAGACAACAACCACCCACATGGCAGAGCACGTGCTGCAGGCGAGCGGGATCCGCGCCGGCGCCATGAGCACGGTGGCGTTCACGGTTGGCGGGGCCGAAACGGACAACCTGAGCGGACAGACAACGACGGAAGCGCCGCAGGTCCAGGCGTGGTTGAAGCGGATGGTCGATGCAGGGGTCGAGTGCGCCGTGATCGAGACCACGTCTCACGCGCTGGTGCAGGAGCGGGTGCGCGCGTGCGATTTCGACGTCGCCGCCTTCACCAACGTCGGCCACGACCACCTCGATTACCACGCCACGTGGGCTGACTACCTGGAGGCGAAGGCGCGCCTCATCGACCTCACCGCCGCCACAGCGGACAAGGGCATCGAAAAGACCGTGGTGCTCAATCGCGACGACGCGAGCTTTGAGAAGCTGTCGCGCCGCCCGATCGCGCGCCGCTGGTCGTACGGACTCACCACCGCGGCCGACCTTCATCCGCTCGACCTGAGCGTCAGCGGGTCGGGCTCGCACTTTCGACTGAAGACGCCCGTCGGTGAGACGGAGGTGACGCTGTCCGTGCCCGCGAAATTCAACATCTACAACGCGTTGTGCGCAGCCGGGGTCTGCCTCGCGCTCGGCGTGCCCCTGGACGCGATTGGCGCCGGACTGGCCGGTTTCGAAGGAGTGCGCGGCAGGCTTGAGCCCGTCGACCTCGGCCAGGATTTTCGGGTGTTCATCGATTTCGCCCACTCCTCCGGCGCGCTGGCCAGCGCCCTGGCAGAGTTGCGACCGTTCACGCCTGGTCGCCTGATCACGGTGTTCGGCTCGACCGCTCGCTCTGACCACGACAGGCCGGGCATGGGCCGCGCTGCCGCTGAGTTCTCCGACTTCTTCATCATCACCACCGACGACCCCCTTAACGAGGATCCCGTCGAGATCGCCCGCGAAGTGCAGTCGGGTGCGGAGGGCAAGGCTCCGGGCCGGGACTTTGAGGTCGTGATCGATCGCCGGGCCGCGATCCGGCGCGCCATCGAGGTCGCAGGCCCCGGCGACTGCGTGCTGCTTGCCGGCAAGGGGCACGAGCGGTCGATGCAGATGGCTGGCGGCTCAGAACCGTGGGATGAACGGGCGGAGGCAGAAGCGGCGATCAGGGAGAAGCTCGGGCTTTCGGTTTAGCGCGCTCTTCCGCCGCCGACCATCCGAACAATCTCGACCACGTCGCCACCTCGAAGCGTCGTGCTGGCGTAGGCATCGCGCTCGATGATCATGCCGTTGTGCTCGATCGCGACCGCGCGGGGGCTGACGCCGAGCATGTCCAGGTACGCCGTCAGGGATGTGGGTCCGTCCAGCTCGATCCGTTTGCCATTGACCCGGAGTGCGATCACTGGAAGAGCCTGATCGCAGCGTAACCGGCGGCGCCGGCTGCGTGGCATTCGGCAATGCGGTCCTCGGTGATACCGCCAATCGCGAGGACCGGGATTCGCACTGCGCGCGCAATCGCAGCCAGAGCGTCCAGGCCCTTCGGCGATGTGCCTTCATGGCTTTCGCTCGACCACACCGGCCCGAAGATGACGAAGTCCGCGCCGTCGTGTTCCGCTTCCACGGCGCTTTGCAAAGAATGCACCGAGCGGCCGATCAAGCGCTGTCCGAGGAGCGTTCGCGCGTCTTGGACAGAGATGTCGCGCTCGGGCAGGTTCACTCCGGCTGCGCCGCTCGCCAGCGCTATGTCACAGCGCGAACTGATCAAGACCGGCACCGGAGAAGCTCCCACCAGCTCGATGGCATTCGCCTCGAGCTCGCGCGCGGTCATGCCGGGAGAGCGAAGCTGAATTACCGTGGCCCGGTGTGCAGCACGCAGGCCTTCGCGCGAGCTCGCAACGACCGCCATCGCCACCGGCCTGATTAATTGGGGCGCGAGACGCCCTCGGTGGGTGAGCTCGCGCTGGCGTGGCCGCGCCTGGGCATGCGGCCCGCGACGTAGGCCTTGCGGCCGGCTTCGACTCCTTCCTTGATCGCCTCGGCCATGAGGCCCGGGTCGCGCGCGAGCGCGACTGCAGAGTTGACGAGGACTGCGTCGGCGCCCAGCTCCATCGCGAGCGCGGCGTCGGACGGAGCGCCGATTCCCGCATCGACGACCACCGGCACCGTGGCCTCTTCGACGATGATGCGAATCTGCTCCAGCGTCTGGAGTCCTTGACCAGAGCCGATCGGCGAGCCCAGCGGCATCACCGTCACAGTGCCCAGCTCCTGCAGCTTTTTCGCGAGCACCGGATCCGCGTTGATGTACGGCAGGACCTTGAACCCCTCGTCGACGAGGATGCGCGCTGCAATCAGGGTCTCCTCGGGGTCGGGGAAGAGATAGCGAGGGTCGGGGATGACCTCGAGCTTGACCCAATCCGACAGTCCCATGGACCTCGCAAGACGAGCGATCCTGATCGCCTCATCCGCGGTGCGGCACCCGGCGGTGTTGGGAAGGATGCGGTAACGCTTCCAATCGATGACGTCGAGGATCGTCTTCTTCTTGGGATCGTCGAGATCGAGGCGCCGCAGCGCCACCGTCACCAGCTCGCAGCCGGAGGCCTCCAATGCGGCGAGCATAGAGGCGTCGTCGGGATACTTTCCGGTGCCGAGGAAGAGTCGCGAGCGCAGCTCGACTCCGGCGATGACCAGCTTGTCGACGGCGGCAACCGTCTGCATGGATCCAGCTTACCGAGTGCTGCGCCGCACCAGCGCGCAGCCACGGGGTGCGGCCCCGAAGGCTAGGGGAGGTCTTGCTGAACGACCAGCGTCTTGTCGCGGCCGTAGGTCAGCCGCTTCACCGCTTGGGCGACGGGCAGCCAGACCAGCTTGTCGACCTCGATGCCCGGGCGGAAGCGTCCGCTGCGCACCTCCATGATCCAGTAACAAGCGACCTTGTCGCGGCCGCGGCGGTCCACGTATGCGGTGCATCCAAGCGGGCGCACCAGCTCGCACTTGAGGCCAGTCTCCTCGCGGACTTCGCGCAGGGCGCAATCCTCGGGGGTCTCATCCGGCTCGACCTTGCCTTTTGGCAATGTCCAGTCGTCGTAGGCGGGGCGATGAATCACTGCGATTTCCGTTTCGTCGGATGGGCCGACCCGGCAGACGACACCCCCCGCCGCTCGTATCAGGGTCACATCCGTCACATCCAGGATCTTTGTTGCCAACGTTGCTCCTTCGTCTGCTGAAACGCCGTGCTGGGACGTCTGGAAATCCGACTGGGTGGCGTGAGTTTAGCCTGCGGGCCCACCGCATGACATCTTTTTGTTCTAACCACGCAGCCCCGCGGTATGCAAAATCGCGAAGGCAACCCAGGAGATGAGGGCTGCCGCAGGAATCGTGACGATCCACGCGGCCGCGATATTTGCGCCAAGACCCCAGCGCAC
>DATCPW010000136.1:0-15037 GCA_036569865.1 Candidatus Dormiibacterota bacterium | reverse complement strand
GCTGCTCTCGACGGCACCATCGTGCACTCGGGATCCGTCACCGCCCTATGCCGGGCCGCCCGTAAGCTGAAGGTTCTCTAGGCAGAAGGAGACGGCGCTGGCGACGGGGTTGATGTTGGTCCTGGTGTTGATGCTGGTCCTGGACTCGGCTCGGGCAACGGGGGGCCCGGCGAAGACGCCAGCACCGGCCCGACCACGTTGAGGTCGTACTCAACGGGCACGCTGCGGCCGCTCACATCCTGGACCGACGTCAACACCACCAGCTTGTAGCTCCCTCCTGGCGTGAGATCGAGCCCGGTGATGACCACTGTCCGATTCGCGTACGTCGATCGGCTCCCGACCCGCTTGCCGTTTCCGTCCAGCACGATGACGCCGTCGGCAACTGTGTCGAGGACCAGATCGCTGTCGAAGACGACTTTCACGCTGCCGGCAGACACGTCGACGCTGACGACCTCGGCGCCCTTGCCAAGGTCGAACGTCGGGCTCGCGCTGGCCTGGCCGATGAGGAACGGCTGACTCCCGTCGTTGCGCTGAAGCGTGAGGGTCTCCTCGTACTCGCTGACGTCCAGCGACCCCTTCGATAGCACCAGCCGGACGACAAATCTCGCGGTCTCCGGGTGCAGGTCGGTCATCTCCTGGACGACCACATAGTCGCGAGTGAGGGTGGCATCGCCCTTGATGACCAGCGGCAGCCCGCTGCTGGAGTAGGCCTGCTTGCCCTTGTCGTCGAGGAAGGCCTGTGCCTGATCAGCGTGCTGAGCGATCCGGGCATTCATGAACTGGTTCACAACGGATGCCGCCTGGTCGAGGGCTGCAGGTTCTGGCGGCAGGGGAGCGGTGTTCGCGCTCCAGATCGCGCCGCCGCGCAGGTAGGTGAATGCGATGCCGTCGGGCGCCCAATTGGGAAGGCGGTAGGTCCCGTTGTTCAGCAGCGTGGGTCCGTAGCCGTCGGGCCGGACAACGTACAGGTCGGTGTCGTTGCCGATCAGGATCTCGTCCTTGCTCGACCAGCTGACGTCGCCCGCAGGAATCGATGCGATCTTCTGGCCCTGGGCGTCGGCGACGACTGTCTCCTGGTTGCCAGCGTAGAGCATCCTGGAACCGTCGGGTGACCAACCGAGAAACGCACTCGCGCCGCTCAACCCTCGGCTTCGCGAGGTCGGAAGGTCGAGCACGTGGAGCGACTGGCCTTCCTGGTAGACGGCGTGCCCGCCGTCCGGTGCGATCGACACCACGGTCGCGTTCTGCGGGATCGACGCCACCTGCGACTGACCGTCCGCGCCAGACTTGAAGATGCCGTCGTTCGTGGCCCACAAGAGTTGGTCCTTCGCCCAGCTGAGGGCCGACACCTGCGACGCTTCGGTCAGGTCGCTGATCGAACCGCCCGCGAGCGTGAGCATCTCGACCTTGCCGCCTCGGAAGTAGGCGAGCCGGTCACCGGCCGGTGCGATGGCTGGGAACGAAACTCCGTCCGGAACGATCGCCTTCACGTCGCCGCCGGCCGCTGCCACTGAGTTCAGGGCGCCGTTGTCGCCGACGAAATAGACGGTGGTCGCGTCGGCCGACCACTGCGGTGCATAGAACGTGCCCGAGGGCTTGGCCGCCAGCCGGTGGTCGGCCGTCAGCTGGGAGGTGGGGGTCGCTCGGATGGTGGGCTTGGGCGACGGAGGCGGCGTGGCCGACGGCCGGGTGACGAAGGTGATCGTCTTGGGGCTGGCCAGCGACTGCCCGGATTGGGTTCTTGCGCCCGGCCCGATGGTGACCCGGTACTGCGTGTTGGGAGCGAGCGTGCCGCCTGTCGGATGCACCGCCAGGGTGTTGTCGTTCCAGGAGAAGGCCACGTAGGTCGCCGGGGTGATCTGCACGGCCTTCTCAGTGGAGGGGTGGTTCATCGGCTGGTTGAAGCTCACGAGGATCGGCTGCTGCAGCTGCACCGCATGCGCATCCGCGATCGGGCTGGTGATGACGATGTCGTTGACGCTCGGGGCCTGGTTGGCCGTGAACACGACAACGGATCCGATCAGCAGAATGCCGAGCGCGGCACCGGCCCAAGCCAGGGCCGGCGGCCCCGCCAGGCGCTGCCACCACGGCGTTCGCTCTTCGCCCATGCCCCAAGCTCGCTGCATCAGCTGGCGTCGCAGCCCTGAGCGGAAAGCTTCGTCGAGCGGCGGCTCGGCCCTTCGCGTCGCCCTCAGCAGACCCGCGAGCCGAACGAGCTCCTGGTCCTGGAGGATGTCATCGAGCTCGGGATCGTGGTTCATGCTCATTCGACAGGCCTCAGGGCGTCGGCGTCTTCGCGCAGCCGGCTGACGCCGCGATGGATGAGGAGCTTCACCGCCCCGGCGGATTTGCCCATCGCGATCGCTATGTCCTCGATCTTCATGTCTTCCTGGAACTTCAGGACGAGAGCGGTCTTCTGCTGGGCCGGCAGCTGCTCGACAAGGGTCCAGATCCGGCGGAGCTCATCACGATGGGCGGCCAGGTCCTCGAGCGCCGGTCCGGCCACCGAGAGATCGTGAAAGTCGTCGAGGGACTGGGCAGGCCGGAGCGTGCGGTAGCGGTCCGCGATGGCATTCACCGCGATCTGGTACAGCCAGGCAGCAAAAGGCCGCCCCGTGTCCTGGTAACGGGGCATTGCCTTCAGAGCCTTGATAAAGATCTCTGACGTAACGTCTTCAGCCGCGGCTTGCTCCCTCACTCTTGAATACACGAACCTGTAAATCTGCTGAAAGTGCCGGTCGTAGAGCGCCCCGAATTGCCGGGGATCCCGCTTGGCTCTCTCAACGAGGTCTCGCTCGTCGTCGCGCACGGGGTCGCTCACGGGCCGATCAGCCTGTGCGCTTTCAAACGAGAGGTACCTGAAGCTGGTTACGAGGCAGAAGCATCGAGTCGACGGGGATTATGGGGGGCGACGCCGACTGTGGCCGGACATGTCCGCAGGCACACATCATCTTGTGGGCCCCAAGAAGGTACCCACTACATCTGCCCTGACGACCTGCGGCACGTATAATCTCCCTGTCCCCCATTTGTTAGTTGGGAGCCGGCGCCCTATTTGATCGAGCGATACTCCTCGCCTGCGATTCGGGCGGTATGGTCCGACCGGCACCGGCTCGAACTCTGGCTTCGCATAGAGATTCTGGCGTGTGAGGCATGGGCGACCCTGGGCCGAATTCCAGCATCGGCCCTGCCCCAGATCCGCAAGGCAACCTTTGATCCGGCCAAGATCGCCGAGGTCGAGGAGCGAGTCGGACATGACGTTGTCGCGTTTTTGACTGTTATCAACGAGTCGATCGGCCAGCCAGAGGCGCGATACGTGCACCTCGGTATGACCAGCCAGGACCTCAACGACACCGCCACGGCCATCCAGCTGGGCGAGTCGGCGCGCATCATCGCGGCCGACCTGGCCGCCGTCCGCGACGCCGCCGCCGAGCTTGCGGTTCGACACCGGCGAACGCTGATGGCCGGTCGCACGCACGGCGTCGTCGCGGAACCGATCACTTTCGGCTTCAAGGTCGCCGGGTGGGTCGCCGAGCTCGATCGAGCGCAGGCAAGGCTCCGTCTCGCGGCCGACGAGATCGCGGTAGGCAGAGTCAGCGGAGCGGTGGGCACCCACGCGACGGTCGACCCCCGGGTCGAGGAGCATGTTTGCAAGGAGCTCGGCCTATCGCCTGACGCTGTGTCGACTCAGGTGATCGCACGGGACCGCCACGCAAGCTTCATGGGCGCCCTTGCCTCGGTGGCGGGGACGCTCGAGAGGCTTGCGACGGAGATCCGCCACCTCCAGCGAAGCGAGGTGGGCGAGGCGTTCGAGCCTTTCGGGAAGGAGCAGAAGGGAAGCTCAGCGATGCCTCACAAGCGCAACCCCGTGCTCACCGAACGGGTCTGCGGCCTCGCCCGCGTCGTGCGCGGTCACCTGGTGACGGCGCTGGAAAACACCGCCCTGTGGCACGAGCGAGATATCAGCCACTCGTCGGCAGAGCGGATTATCTTTCCCGACGCCTGCGCCGCCGTCGACTTTATGGCCATCGAGATGACGAAGGTTCTGCGCGGTCTCGAGGTGCGGCCCGAGCGGATGTTGCGAAACCTACAGTTCGCGGGCGGCGTCGTGTTCTCGCAGCGAGTGCTGCTCGCCCTCGTCGAGAGCGGCATATCGCGAGAGGACGCCTATCTTGTCGTGCAGAAGCACGCGATGCAGGCGATGGGCGAGGATGGGACCGGCTTCCGTTCAGCGTTGGAAAAGGACAATGAGGTCATGAGCCGAATCGGGCCGCAGATGGAAGGGCTCTTCGACCCCTGGGCCGGCCTCGAGCACACGGACCTGGCTTATGACAGGCTCGGTCTGGGCACCGAGGCGCGGAAGAAATGATCGCGGGGCCGCCGATCACCACCACAGACCTGCCGCTGAAGGTCTTCGCTCGTGGCAAGGTCAGGGACACGTACGAGCTCGACGACGACAGGTTGCTCATGGTGGCGACGGACCGCATCTCCGCTTTCGACCACGTCTTGCCCAATGGAATTCCAGATCGAGGCAAGGTGCTGACCCAGCTTTCGATCTTCTGGTTCTCCCAGACCGACTTCTTTCAGGAGAACCACCTGGTGTCCGGCATGGTGCCGGACCTGCCGGCGGCGCTTCGAGATCGGCGTGATGAGCTCGCGGGTCGCTTCATGATCGTGCGCAAGGCGAAGCGCATCGATTTCGAATGCGTCGTGCGGGGCTATCTGGCCGGCAGCGCCTGGAGCGAGTACCAGGAGTCGCAAACCCTCGCCGGTGAGACCATGCCGCCCGGCCTGCGACAGAGCGAGAAGCTGGTGACGCCCGTCTTCTCGCCGGCGACCAAGGCGGAGTCCGGCCACGACGAGAACATCTCCTTCAAGCAGATGACGAAGGAAATCGGAGACGGTCTCGCGACCAAGCTAAAAGAAGCCAGCCTGGAGCTGTACAGGTTTGCGGCCAAGCTGGCCTCGCGTCGCGGATTGATCCTTGCCGATACCAAGTTCGAGTTCGGCACTATCAACGACGAGCTCATCCTGATCGACGAGGCGCTGACCCCGGACAGCTCGCGCCTGTGGGAGGCGTCCACGTACGTGGTCGGGACTTCGCCGGATTCATACGACAAGCAGTTTGTGCGCGATTGGCTGACCCGCTCCGGTTGGGACAAGGAATCCGAGCCGCCTGCGCTCCCCGACGACGTCGTCTTTCAGACGCGCGACCGATATCTCACCGCATACCAGCGCCTGGTCGGAAAACCGCTGTTCCACCGCAAGGCGCGCAACGAGTGATAACGGAGTCACGGCCGGAAGCCGTCGACGGATCTTCGGCGCCCAGCGGGCCCCAAGCCGCTGGCTTGGGGACCCCGAAGGATTGTTGCGACCCTCTAACTAGCCCGGTCAGTGTTCGCCGCGTCCACTGGGGCCCCCGCGACGAAGTCGCGGGAGGGACCCCTGGACACCGAATCTCTCGCCGAAGGTTCCGACCATGACTCCGATGATCGCGCGCGTTGTGGTGACGCCGAAGCCGCTGGTCAACGACCCGCAGGGCATCACCGTCAAGCAGGGCCTGGCCTCGCTGGGCTTCAGGGAGGTGTCGGACGTCCGCATCGGCAAGTACATAGAGGTGACGCTTGACGCGGCCAGCGAGCATGAAGCGAGGCAGCGGGTCGAGGCGATGTGCCGGCAGCTGCTGGCCAACCACGTGATCGAGGACTTTCATTTCGAGATCGAGTCCGAGGCACCATCCAAACGATGAAGTTCGGGGTCATCGTGTTCCCGGGAACGTGGTCGGACCGGGATTGTGGTTGGGTGATCGACCAGGTGCTCGGCGCTCAGCTTCAATACCTGTGGCACAAGGACGCGGACCTCAAGGGGTGCGACTGCGTCATTCTTCCCGGCGGCTTCGCATATGGCGACTACCTGCGCACGGGAGCAATCGCGCGCTTCGCACCTGTGATGGAGAAGGTCGGCGAGTTCGCGGATCGCGGCGGCCTGGTGTGGGGAATCTGCAACGGTTTCCAGATCCTTTGCGAGGCCGGATTGCTGCCTGGCGCTTTGATTCGCAACACTTCCCTCGAGTTCCGCTGCGAATGGACGAACCTCGTGGTCGAGCGCAACGACCTGGCGTACACGTCTCAGTGCTCAGAGCGAGAGGTGCTTCGCGTCCCGATCTCACACGGAGAGGGCAGCTACTACGCCGACCCCGCCACGCTGTCGCGACTGGAGCAGAACGGCCAGGTCGTGTTTCGGTACAGCGATCCGAAAGGCAACGTCAACGCGAGCGCCAACCCGAACGGGTCGCTGCACGGCATCGCCGGCATCGTCAACAAGCGCGGCAACGTGCTGGGCATGATGCCCCACCCTGAGCGCTGCTCGGAGCCCGAGCTCGGTGGCAGCGACGGCCTCAAGCTGTTCCGGTCGGTCGCGGAATCCGCGGTGCGGGTCCTGGTTTCTTGAGAGTCGAGGAAAAAGAGATAGACGAAAAGCGGTTGCGCGAGGTCGCCCTCACACCTGAGGAGTACCGCGTCATCGTCGAGCAGCTCAAGCGACAACCCAACGAGGTCGAGCTTGGAATGCTCGGCGTGCTCTGGTCGGAGCACTGCTCATACAAAACGTCCAGGGCCCTGCTGCGCCGCCTCCCATCAAGCGGAGCGGGCGTGTTGCAAGGCCCTGGCGAGAACGCCGGCGCCGTCGACGTCGGCCAGGGCTGGGCAGCGGTCTTCAAGATCGAGTCGCACAACCACCCATCCGCGATCGAGCCCTACCAGGGCGCGGCCACCGGTGTCGGGGGCATCATCCGAGACGTCATCGCGATGGGCGCGCGCCCGATCGCGCTGCTCGACTCCTTGCGATTCGGCCCGCTGCCCGCCTCGCGCCATCACTTCGACGGCGTCGTTGCCGGAGTCGGGGGCTATGGAAACTGCATGGGCATCCCGACAGTTGGCGGCGAGGTGTACTTCGACGACTGCTACGCGCAGAACCCGCTGGTCAACGCGATGTGCGTCGGGCTCGTGCCCGTGAACAGGCTCATGCGCGCCCGCGCCGAGGGCACGGGAAACAGCCTGCTCCTGGTCGGAGCCGACACCGGCCGGGACGGCATCCATGGCGCGTCCTTCGCATCGGTGGAGCTGGACGAAGCCAGCGCGGAGCGAAGACCCGCGGTCCAGGTTGGCAACCCGTTCCTCGAGAAATGTTTGCTTGAAGCGTGCATGGACCTCGCGCACACGGATGCGGTGGTGGCGATTCAGGATCTCGGCGCTGCGGGACTCACGTCCTCAGTCGCAGAGTGCGCCGGCCGGGTGGCGGGAGCGGGCGCGCGCATCGACGTATCCCGAGTGCCGCGACGCGAGAAGGGGATGACGCCTTACCACGTGATGCTCTCCGAGTCGCAGGAACGAATGCTGGTGGTCGTGCAGCGCGGGCGCGAGCCGGAGGTTGAAGCGATCTTCCGCGCATGGGACCTCACCTCGGCAGTGATCGGCGAGGTCACCGACGACGGTTGCCTGACCGTGGTCGATGGACGCCACGAGGTCGCGCGGCTGCCCATCCCGCTGCTGACCGAAGGTGCGCCTCTGCGCCGCCTCACCGGCATTGCGCCGGCGCCCCGACCCTCGCTGGACATCGATCAGCTCCGCCCGCTGGTGGATCCGGGCGCAGCGCTGCTGAAGCTGCTGGCCAGCCCGAACCTCAGCAGCCGTCGCGGGATCTTTCGCCGCTATGACCACATGGTCGGCGACTCGACCGTGATCGCGCCTGGCGGCGACGCCGCGATGCTGCGAATCAAGGGCACCCGGCTCGGCATCGCGATGACCACCGACTGCAACAGCCGCTACTGTCATCTCGATCCGAACCTCGGCGCCCAGCTCGCTGTGGCGGAGGCCGCACGCAACATAGTGGCCACCGGCGCGCGGCCGCTGGCGGTCACCGACTGCTTGAATCTCGCGAACCCGGATCGGCCCGAGGTCTATTGGGAGCTCGAGGAGACAATCGCAGGCCTGGCCCTGGCGTGCCGCGTTCTCGACCTTCCGATCGTGAGCGGCAATGTCAGCCTCTACAACGACGCCTCGGGCAAGTCGGCGATTCACCCGACGCCGGTGATCGGGATGATCGGCTTGATCGACGATTACGGGCGAAGGCTCCAGGCGGGGTTGCGCAACGACGGGGACTTCGTCTTGCTGGTCGGCTCGAGTCACAACGACCTTGGCGGCAGCGAGTACCTCAAGGTCGAGCACGACCTCGTCGCCGGCCGGCCACCCGCGCTGGACCTGGCCCGCGAGAAGGCGACCCACAAGCTCATGCTCGAGGCCGCCGGCGCCGACCTGTTGCGATCGGCCCACGACTGCGCCGAGGGCGGGATGCTCGTCGCGCTTGCGGAGTGCTGCATGCTGGGCGGCATCGGAGTCAGGTGCCCGGCGTTGAAGCCCGAGGCCCCGGTGCGCGTCGACTCCGCATTCTTCGGCGAGACTCCGAGCCGGTTTATCGTCAGCGTGCCTTCGCGTGCAATGCCCGAGATGCAGACGCTCGCGCGGCGACACCGCGTCGAGATCTCGTTGATCGGCCTCGCCGGCGGAGACGTCATCGAGTTCGAGGGTCAGTTCAGGGTGTCGATCGCCGATATGCGTCAAGCTTGGGAAGGAGCTTTGACCTAAACATGTGCGGAGTTTTCGGCATCTGCGCATCGCGGGGAATCGATGTCGCCAACCTGACCTACTTCGGGCTGTTCTCGCTGCAGCACCGCGGTCAGGAGTCGGCGGGAATCGCTGTCTCGGATGGCACGTCCGTGCGCGTGCATCGCGGCATGGGCCTCGTCGCGCAGGTGTTCTCGCCGGCGACCATCCAGGACATGGGGCCGGGCTCGATCCTCGCCCTCGGCCACACGCGCTACTCGACCACCGGTGCAAGCCGCGCCGAGAACGCGCACCCACTTCCGTTCCACCACCCACAGCTCGGCCCCGGCGCCATCGCCCACAACGGCAACCTCTTGAACGCCGAATCCCTTCGCAAGCAGCTGGAGGAAGAGGGAGCCACCTTCGAGAGCGGCCTCGATACCGAGGTCATGGCGCGACTCATCGAACACACCCATGGGCGAACCTGGGAAGAGGTCATTCGCCGCACCTTCGCGCGGGTCGTCGGCGCCTACTCCTGCGGGATCATCACGCCCACCCAGCTGATTGCTTTGCGCGACCCGTACGGTTTCCGGCCGCTGTGCATCGGCTACATACCGCTTCCGGGCCAACCCGCCCACGTGATCGCTTCCGAGACCTGCGCTCTCGACACCGTGCATGCCACCTTCGTGCGCGAGGTGCAGCCTGGAGAGATGGTCGTGATGGATGAGCACGGAGTGCACAGCGTCACGTTCCAGACATCCAGCAAGCACGCAATGTGCGTGTTCGAGTTCATCTACTTCGCGCGGCCCGACTCAATCCTCAAGAACTGCGAGCTCGAAGAGGCCCGCATTCGGATGGGCAACGAGCTCGCCAAGGAAGCGCCGGTCGAGGCAGACATGGTCGTCGCGTTTCCAGACTCCGGCACCCCGGCGGCCATCGGCTACGCCGAAGCGGCGGGGATCCCGTTTCGCGAAGCGCTGATGAAGAGCCGCTACATCAACAGGACGTTCATCCAGCCCGACCAGACGCTGCGCGAGGCCGGCGTGATGCTCAAGCTGAACGCTCTCCCGCGCTCGATTCGAGGCAAGCGTCTCATCTGCGTCGACGACTCGATAGTGCGCGGCACCACCTCTCGCCGCATCGTCGAGCGGCTGCGCGCGGCCGGCGCCAAGGAGATCCACATGCGAATCTCCAGCCCGCCGATGCGCTACCCCTGCTTCATGGGGGTCGACATCGGTTCTACTAAAGAGCTCATCGCGGCCAATCGATCGGTCGAGCAGGTGCGCGAGCATCTGGGGGCGGACAGCCTCCATTACCTCACCATCCCTGGGCTTATGCGCGCGATCGGCCGCGGCCCTGCCCAGGAGTTCTGCCGCGCCTGCTTCGACGGCTCCTACCCGGTGCCGGTGCCGCAGCAGCTCGAGATGGACAAGATGCAGTTCGAGATGCCGCCGAAGACCGACCACATCCCGGGCCCTCCGTCCTTAATGCTGGCCGAGCCGAAGATTTAATCAAATGCAAAGTGGAGCCGTAGGCCGAATTTACTTCGGCCGTCACCTACCCTTCTTCCAAGCGCCTCCATACAACGTGTCAAGCAGAGGGGGTTCCACGGGGGAGGCCAGCCTCCCCCGTGCCTGAAGGACTGTCGTACGCCGCCGCCGGCGTCGACATCGAGGCTTACGAGCGCGTGCTCGAACGGGTCAAGCCTCTGATCGCAGCCACCCACGGCAGAGAAGTGGCGGTCGGCGTCGGGCCTTTCGCCGGTCTTTATGAGCTGCCAGGCGGGCGCCATCTGGCCGCGAGCGCGGACGGCGTGGGCACCAAGATCAAGGTCGCCATCGCCGCAGGGGTCCACCGCGGGATCGGCACCGACATAGTCAATCACTGCGTCAACGACATTGCCACCTCCGGCGCTCGGCCCCTCTTCTTCCTCGACTACTTCGCCACCGGACGGCTAGACCCCGAGGTCTTCACCCAGCTGATCGAGGGCATGACCGCCGCATGTACCGAGGCCGGATGCGCGCTCCTAGGCGGAGAGACCGCCGAGATGCCGGGCGTATACGCCCTCGGCGACTATGACCTTGCCGGGTTCGTCGTCGGGCTGGTCGAGCCGGGCCGGCGCCCGGACCCAAATTCGATTCGCGCGGGCGACGCGATCGTCGGCCTGCCGTCGAGTGGTCTCCACACCAATGGTTTCTCGCTGGTGCGCAAGGTGTTCGAGGACGTGCCGATGAGCAAGGTCTATCCCGAGCTCGGCCGCCCGCTCGGGGATGAGCTGCTCGAGCCGCACCGGTCATACCTGGAACCGCTCACCACGATGCGTTGGAAGGGGGCGGCGCACATCACAGGCGGCGGCATCCTCGGCAACCTGCCTCGATGCCTGCCAGAAGGTCTCGGCGCCCAGCTCGACCGCAAGTCCTGGTCGGAGCCACCGATCTTCGGGCTCTTACGGAAGCGAGGCAGGGTCTCGAACGACGAGATGCTCGGCACCTTCAACATGGGTCTCGGCATGGTCCTCGTGATGGACACCAGCGATGTGCCTTCCGGCGCCATGGTGGTGGGCGAGGTGGTCAGCCGCTCAGGCCCTGATCGGGTCATGATTCGCTGAAGCTTCACCGATGAGATTGGGCGTGGCGGTTTCCGGTAACGGTTCGAACCTGCGCAACCTTGTCGAGCGTGGATTCGAAGTGGTCGCGGTGGCGACGAACCGGCCGGCATGTGGCGGCGCCGCATTTGCGCGCGAGCGTGGAATTCCACTGGCTGAGCTGCCGCAGAAAAATTTCGCATCAGCGCAGGAGCGTGACGCCGCGATGCGTGACTTCTTCAAAGGCCACGTTGTAGAGCTGGTTGTCGATGCGGGGTACGACCGCATTCATTCGGAGGCGTTCGTGGAAGCGTTCAAGGACCGGATCGTCAACATTCATCCATCGCTGCTCCCCGAGTTCGGCGGTGGCATGGATGCGATCGAGCAGGCGCTTGGAGCCGGCGTGAATAGAACCGGCGCCACCGTTCACGTGGTCACCGCGGACCTCGACGCAGGACCCATCCTCATCCAGGAAGCGGTCGATGTGCTGGAGGGCGATACACCGCAAGCGCTTCGCCAGCGCGTCCACGAAGCTGAGCATCGAATACTTCCCCAGGCGATCCGTTTGATGGAGACGCGACTTGCCAAGAGCCCTGCTGTCGGTTAGCGATAAGACGGGGCTGAGCGCATTCGCGCGGGGCTTGCAACGGCTCGGCTACGAGCTGTACGCCACAGGGAGCACGCTCAACGCAATCGTGGACGCCGCGATCGACGCAAGGCCAGTCAGCGACCTCACCGGTTTCCCCGAGATGATGGACGGCCGCATCAAGACGCTTCACCCCGGCGTGCATGCGGGGCTACTGGCGAGGCGTGACAAGCCCGAGCACATGGAGGCCCTCCGGCTGCACGAGCTGAAAGAGATCGATCTGGTCTGCTGCAACCTCTATCCGTTTGTCGAAACGGTGACACGCCCAGGCGTGAGTTTCGAAGATGCGGTGGAGCAGATCGACATCGGCGGACCGACGATGATCCGCGCGGCCGCCAAGAACAGCGACTCGGTGGTCGTTGTCGTGCGACCCGAGCGCTATGCCGAGATTCTCACCGCCTTGCACGCGGGGGGCCCGGACCTGATGATGCGTCGCCGCCTCGCGGCCGAGGCATTCGCGCACACCGCGGCATACGACTCCTGGATCGCGGCATATCTACATGGCGACGACGCTGGCTTTCCGCAGGAGCTCCCCTTTGCCGGACGCCTCGCGAGGAGACTGAAATACGGTGAGAACGAGCACCAGCGCGCCGCCTTCTACGCGTTTGGCCCGGATCCAGGTGGGCTAGGCAGCGCGCAGCAGCTGCAGGGCAAGGAGCTCGGCTTCAACAACATCCAGGACGCCGCGGCCGCCTTCCAGCTCGTCAGCGACTACGACCAGCCGGCGGCCGCGATCATCAAGCACATGAACCCGTGCGGCCTCGCGATCGCCGACGAGCTCTCACGGGCTTATGTGCGCGCGTTTGAATGCGACAGAACGTCGGCTTTCGGGGGCATCGTTGCCGTGAACCGGCCCCTCGACCGGACGACCGCGGAGCACATCGTCCAGATCGTCACTCATGTCGTGATCGCGCCCGAGGTCCTCGACGAATCCACCGAGGTGCTCGCGCGCCGCAAGGGAATGATCGTCCTGTCTGTCCAACCACCCCGCCGAGGGTTGTTCGACTACGACGTCCGCTCAGTTCCCGGCGGTTTCCTCGTCCAGGATTGGGACCGCGCCGGCTTCGACCGGGCCGCCTGCGCCGTCGCGACGAGGCGATCGCCTACCGACGCCGAATGGGAACAGCTGCGGCTGGCGTGGATTGCCGTCAAGCACGTGAAGTCCAACGCGATAGTGCTGTTCAAGGATTGTGCTGCTGTCGGTGTGGGGGCTGGCCAGATGTCGCGAGTTGAGGCTGTGCAGATCGCGGTGCGCCGCGCGGGCGACCAGGCCCGCGGGTCGGTGATGGCCTCCGATGCGTTCTTTCCATTCCCGGACGGCCTCGAGGAGGGCATCCGCGCCGGTGTGACCGCCGTGATTCAGCCTGGCGGGTCGATGAAGGACAGTGATGTCGTGGCGGCCGCAGATGCCGCGGGCATCGCGATGGTCGTCACCGGCCAGCGCCATTTCAAGCACTGATTCGCCGATGGGATCGCGATTTGGCGAGGAGGGCCGCCGGCTTTCGTATGGCACGTACCTGAAGGTCTCTGAGCTGCTGAGCCTTCAGCACGGTTTGAGCGAAGCCCATGACGAGCTGCTGTTCATCGTCGCTCATCAGGTCTACGAGCTCTGGTTCAAGGTGGTGCTCGACGAGCTCGAGGCGGCTCGAGGCCGGATCGATTCGGACGACATCTTCTTCGCTCGCCACCACCTGCGTCGCGTCAACGTCATCGAGCGCCTGCTGATCGAGCAAATCGAGGTGCTCGAGACGATGTCACCTCAGGATTTCCTCGCGTTTCGGTCACAGCTGGCGCCCGCCAGCGGGTTCCAGTCCGTTCAGTTCCGCGAGATCGAGTTCCTTTCAGGCCTCAAAGAGCCGAAGTACCTGTCGCGAATCGAGGGCTCTCCCGACGAGATGGGCCGGCTGCAGCGCCGCCTCGACGAGCCATCGCTTGCCGATGCATTGCGCTCTCTGATCCAGCGCCGCGGATCGCCATCGCTGTTGGACATCTTCCGGGATCGTGAGCGGTACGGCGACCTGTTCGATCTCTGCGAGGCCCTGCTCGATCACGACGAGGCTTTTGCGCACTGGCGCGCACGACACGTGTTGATGGTGGAGCGGCAGATCGGATCCAAGACCGGCACCGGTGGGAGCAGCGGAGCGCAGTACCTGCGCTCGACCCTCGGAAAGCGGTTCTTTCCCGACCTGTGGGAAGTGCGCTCGCAGCTGTGAAGGAAGGTTTCTCAGGCGAGCGCGACGAGCACCATATGAAGAAGACGCGCGTGGAGAATCCGCGCGTGACGTGTGGGACGTGCAGGATGTTTGACGGCACCGCGTGGTGCCGCCACTGGAACTTCCACACCACGGCGGAGTCGCCGCCGTGCCGGTTCTACAAGAGGGCGGCCGTCCCTTAGATCGTCACGACGATCTTGCCGTCGGTCTGGCCGAGGAGCTTGAAAGCCTCGCCTGCCTTGACCAGTGGAAACTTGTGGATTCGAGGAGCCTTCAACTTGCCATCGGCTGACAGCTTCGCCAGTGTCTCGAGGCGTTCGGTGTTGACCTGAGTCTGGATGTTGACTCCTTTCAGCCCTCGCTTTGCCAGCTCGTCAGGCGCCGCAGCCCCCTTCATCGA
This sequence comes from Candidatus Dormiibacterota bacterium, assembly GCA_036569865.1. Taxonomy (GTDB): domain Bacteria; phylum Chloroflexota; class Dormibacteria; order Dormibacterales; family Dormibacteraceae; genus Palsa-872. The sequence continues at coordinate 597 of DATCPW010000136.1, read as the reverse complement.
GATGACGGTTCCACCCTTGCGCACGGCTTCGCTCAAAGCGGCGAGGGATGCTGCGTCGCTGCCGGTGTCGATGATCGAGGCAACCCCTTCGCTGTGCTTGGACTTGATTGCCTCCGCCACGTCGCCGGCAGTCCGATCGACCACCTCATCTGCGCCGAGACCCTTCACGTAATCGATGTTGGCGGTGTGGGTCACGCCGATGACATGTGCCCCTCGCACTTTCGCGATCTGGACCGCGTAGCTGCCGATGCCGCCGGACGCCCCCACGACGACCACGACATCCTTCGGCTTTGGGGCAGCGGCCTCGACGCACATAAGCGCCGACACGCCGGCAAGCGGCAGGGCCGCGGCGTCGACGTCGCTCATCGAGCGGGGGCGCTTGGCGATCGTTCCGGCCGACGCGGTCGTCTTCTCCGCCAGGGTGCCTTCGCCGAAGAACATCTTGCCGGTCACTCCGAACACCGGGTCGCCGACGGAGAATCCCTGCACGCCGGACCCAAGCGCGTCGACGGCGCCTGAGAAGTCGCCTGCGGGGATGAGCGGAAAGCGGTGCTCCATCTTGTCCTTCAAATAGCCTTGAAGCACGACGTTGTCGAA
>DATCPW010000135.1:0-4717 GCA_036569865.1 Candidatus Dormiibacterota bacterium | reverse complement strand
GCGCCGGCCTCCTCCGCGGTGGCCGCGGCAGCCGCGATGAGCACGATCGGGAGCTGTTCGGGACCGCGAAGCGCTCGCACCGACGCCGAGAGCGCGAGACCGTCGATCTCAGGAAGGCGGTGTTCGATCAAAGCGATGTCGAACGGGTGGCCTGCCTGGATGAGGCCCAGCGCCTCTTCGAGCGTCGCAGCTGTAGCCACCGCCCCCCAGGTTTCGGTCTGCAGGGCCATCACGCGGCGCTCTGTGACTTCGGCGGCCACCACCAGGACCTTCATCGAGTCCAACGTCATTGGGGCGGTGGCCACCGGAGCCGGCATGGCCTCGGCCAGGATCGTGAACTCGAACAGGGTGCCGGCGTCAGGACCTGCCTCGACCCCGCCCTGCTCGACGCGCAGCTCCCCGTCCATCATCTCCACCAACTGTTTGCACGTCGCCAGGTTGAGCACGGTCAAGCGGTCGCCCGGCTCGAGCTGCGCGATCCCCACCTCTCCCATTCCGCTCCGAAGGATCCGCGCGGGCACGCCCCTGCCGGTGTCGCGGACGCTGAACTGAAGCCTCGTCAACTCTCCCTGCGGTAGGCAGCTCAGCTCGACTCCCACACCACCCCGCTCCGTCCTCTCGAGGCCGCCGCTGAGGAGCGTCAGGAGGATCTGCTCGACCCGACGCGAATCGCCGACGATCACGCCCGGGACGTCGAGCTCGGCCCGGAAGGAGAGATCGAGCCCTTTGGCGCCGGCTGTCTCGGCGACGAGCCCGAGGCAGGCTTCGACGCTCGAGCGAACGTCGAATGGGTGGAGGGCCAGCTCGAACTCGCCGCTCTGGATCATCGCGGCGTCGAGCACCTCTTCGACCAGCCTCGCCACCTGCTCAGCCCCGAGCTCAACGATCGACGCAAGCTCACGCTCTTCGGTGGACGACGCGGTCATCGCGAGCAGCCCTGCGGCGCCAAGGATGGCGTTCAGCTGGTTGCGAAGCTGGTGACCGAAATCGGCCAGCAGCTCGGCGTCAAGAACGTCGACTTTCTGGTTTTCGATCAACTCAGGCCCCCGCTTGCCTGGTGCCGGGAGGCTGAGTGGTTGGCTGGAACATGGAATCGGGAAGCTCGACGCCGTTGGATCGGAAATGCTTCAGGAACGCGGAGCGCACGCCCGTGGCGGTGTGATAGCCGACGGCGCGCCCATCCGCTGTGACGCCGGTTTGCGTGAAGACAAACAGCTCTTGCATCGTTATCTCGCCGTCGGCGATGCCCGTCACCTCGGCCACGCTCACCACCTTGCGCGCTCCGCCCCGCAGCCGCTCGGTTTGAACTACCACGTTGATCGCCGATGCGATCTGGCTGCGGATGGCGCGTGATGGAAGCTCAGTTCCGGCGAGGAGGACCAGCGTCTCCAGCCTGTTCAATGCGTCGCGCGGGTTGTTGGAGTGGAGCGTGCTCATAGAGCCGTCGTGCCCCGTGTTCATGGCCTGCAGCATGTCGAGCGCCTCAGGTCCGCGGCATTCGCCCACGACGATGCGGTCGGGCCGCATGCGCAAGCAGTTGCGAACGAGATCGCGAATCGAGATGGCGCCGCGCCCCTCGACGTTCTGAGGTTTCGACTCGAGGCTGATCACATGCACCTGCCGCAAGCGCAGCTCGGCCGCGTCCTCGCACGTCACGATTCGCTCGGTCGCGGGTATGAATCCCGACAAAACATTCAAGAATGTGGTCTTGCCGGACCCGGTGCCGCCGGAAACAATGATGTTCAGACGCGTCTTCACTGCCGCGTCGAGGTACATCATCATCCCCGGCGTCGAGCCGCCAAGGCTGACGATCTGTTCGGGACTCAAAACCTCGCGGCCGAACTTTCGAATGGTCAGGCAGGGCCCATAGATCGCAACCGGCGGGATCACGACGTTGACTCGAGATCCGTCCTTGAGACGCGCGTCACACATCGGTTCCGATTCGTCGACGCGGCGGCCGATCGAGGACACGATCCTGTCGATGACACGGCGTAGGCTCGCCTCGTCCTCGAATGCGAGGTTGGTGAGCTCGATCTTGCCTTTGCGCTCCACGAAGATCTGCTCGGGCCGGTTGACCATCACCTCGCTGACGTCGGGGTCCCGCAGCAGAGCCTCGAGCGGCCCCAGACCGACGACCTCGTCGAAAAGGACCTCGACCAGGCGCTCGCGGTCGACGGCGGTGACCAGCGTGGTCGGCGGCTTGGCACGGAAATGCTCTTCGGTGAGCTGCAGGAGCAGCCGCCTGATGCCGGCAGGGTTGTTGATGTCTATCTGCGCCGTGTGATGGGCCAGGAGCTGGGCGTGGATCTCGTTCTTGGCTGCAGCCAACGAGGTCGTCAGCTTGCTTGACGATTCGGTGACCAGCGCCGGCGGCACTGCCAGGATCGGCGCCGGCGCCTTTGGCGTGGGTGCAGGCTGAGCCGGGGCAGCCGGCGCCGCGGTCACCGGTCCATTTGAGGAGGGGGCTGGGGGCGCGACAGGCGCGGGCAGCGGGGCCTGTTGATACCGCCTGTCGAAGCGTTCCGAAAGCTTCATGAGCGGCGGCCCTTGCCGGTGGTTTTGAGGCGCCTCTGGGCATCGATGGCGGCCCCCCGTACCGCAGCATCGGGATCGCTTGTCAGCCGCGCGAGCGCTACCGACGTGGATGCGTCGCCGATCATGCCCAGGGAGCGGCATGCCGCCACCCGGACGCGGAAGGGCCATCGCCTGTCCTGGGCGATCGCGGATAGAGGCCCGACCCTCAAGGCGTCGTGCCTCAAACCACACGCCAGGACGGTGACGACAGCAGCCTGCACACTCGCAGGCTCCCGCATCAGCGCCTCGATGTCCATATCCGAAGCAGCGCGGGCAAGCTCGATCGCCAGCCGGTGCTGGGGAATACGGTCTACACCCGACATGAGCGCATCAACCGCCCGGCCGCCGCCAAGCTGACCAAGAGCACGAACTGCGGCCTCCCAAACCCTGGGCCTGGAGTCAGCCATCATGTCGGCAATCCACGGCAGCGAGTCGGTTATTCGCAAAGCGCCGCACAGCCGGGCGGCTGCGATCCTCACGGTTGGATCGGGATTCGCCAGCGCGTTCAAAAGATCTTCAACCAGGCCCGCCGACCGCAGGGTCTGAGACAGGCGCAGCTGGGGCGCCAGACCGGGACCTGCGCGTTCGAGAACAGCGCTTATCGACGGGGCCACGGAAGCAGCGTCAGCGAGCAGCTCCGGGGCCTTGATGTCGAGGATTACGTGCGCGTCTCCGCCCAGCGCGGCGGTGAGGAGGCGCTCGACGCGAGCGGCCAAACGGGAGCGCGGAACGCCCGTTCTCGAGCCTCCCTGACGCCTCGTAGGGCGTTCTGATTCGAGGTCGGACACTTGCCTGTTACCTGAGCCGTTGCTGCGATGTGGAAAGTCGATCTGGGGGGACGTTGTTACATTATCGGCTAGTTGAGTTCCCGCGAGGCTCGCGAAAGCCCGGGAGTGCGGGAGGAGGGATTTGATCGTATGGCCGCAAATGCGGGATCCGCGGCCGACCAGACGCCATCTGCGTTGCAGCTGCGGGTTCGCATGCTCGAGATGTCGCCTGTGTTTGCCGAGCTCAGCGACGGCGCCCTGCGTGCCCTGGCCAGGCGCATGCGGGTGGTCGGCCTGCCGGCGGCTGACAAGCTCAAGCTCGGGACCGAGCACGGCGATGTCATCGTCTTTTTGGCTTCGGGGCTCGTCGAGCAGTCCCTGACCGATGCATCCGGCCGGGTGCTGCTGACCCGCCGCCGCCTGCCCGGAGACCTGTTGATCCTCCCTGTCCACCGATCCGGAGACCGGTTCGTCACCAGCATCGACGGGATGTCCAACGCCGTCCTGTTGACGCTGGACCGCGACAGCCTGATCCAGGGACTGGGGCCGGAGGTCGAGAAGGTGGCGGCGGCGCTCGACCAGCTCTGGACGCAGGAGCTGGCAGCGGTGGAGGCCGCGGAGGTACAGCTGTCCTCAAGGACCTCGGCCCCGATCGTCGCGTTCTTCTCGGCCAAGGGCGGCTCAGGATTGACGACCCTCGCCGTGAACACGTCCGCCGCGTTGGCCCGAACCTACCCGCGCCAGGTGCTGCTGGTCGATCTGTCAGCGCCGTTCGGCCACGCCGCACTGTTCTCCGACCTCATCGCCACAGGCTCGATCGCGAGCGCTGCTAAGGCGGCGCCTGGTGACTTCGACACGGTGCTGCGCCAGCACATCGTTTATCACCGCTCAGGCATGGGCGTCCTCCCCGGCACACTGCGGCCAGAAGAGGCCGACCTCATGACCGGCGACCTCACGGGCCGTGTCCTTGACATCGTCGTGAGCTGGCAGCGCATCATCGTCGTCGACCTCGGGACCTCGCTCGCTGAGGCGGCGCTCGCGGTGATCGAACGCGCCGAGTGCCTGGTCGTGGTGGTGCCGCCCGAGATCGCCGCGATGACTGATGCGCGGCGCTCGCTCGCGGTTTTCCGCGACATCATGAACGTGCCGGACAACCGCATCGAGCTCGTCCTCAACCAGCGCGTCCCCCACCCCCCGCTCGAGCGCGCCGCGATCGAGGGCATTCTCGGCCGCAAGATGTCGGTGACAGTCGGCTTCGACGATTCACGACCTGAGGACGCGACGCTCGCGGGCGGCCTCGTCCTGCAGCGTGACGCCTCATCGCTTGTGTCGCGCGGGGCCACGGAGCTCGCTCGCGTGATCATGGCGAACCTGAA
>DATCPW010000134.1:0-8117 GCA_036569865.1 Candidatus Dormiibacterota bacterium | reverse complement strand
AGGGCGTCCATCGCCTCCATCACGGAGCCGGGCTTCGCCTGCGCCAGGACGGTGACCTCGGGCGACTCCTCGATCACCTTGTTGATGGCCACCGAAAGGACGGGCGGCATCAGCCTCTGGTCGGCCAGGTTCAGCATCTCGAGCTCGTTCAGGAGCTTGTCGATGTAGTGCATCTTGTTCCGGCGCGCGTACTTGGCCCGCTGTACGCGACGCTCGCGTGCGGTCATGTGCTCGATGGCGTGGCTTGCCTGCTTGATCATCGTCATCTTTCTCTCTCCGAAGCCAATTTTACGGCCCTTAAATCTTTTGTCAAGATACCTATGTAATAAATGGTTCCCGGCTGTGCTAGCATCGCCGCCACCGCCGGATGAGCCAACAGATTGCCGGCCGTTCCACCCGCATGGAAGTCCTGGAGTTGCTCCGGCGCAAGGGGCACGCCAGCGCCGAAACCATCGCAGCCGAACTCTTAGTTACCCCAAATGCGATCCGTCAACACCTGACCAACCTGGAACGGGACGGATTCGTGGTCAGCAGCCCCGAGAAGAGCCGCCGGGGCCGCCCCTCCCTCCTGTTCTCCCTGACCGAGCGGGCCGATTCCGTATTCCCCAAGCGGTACGGCCAGCTCGCCACAATGGTCCTCCAGGAGGTCCAGGAGATGGGCGGCCCGGACGCCCTGGACGAGGTTTTCGAGCGGATGGCCACCCGGCACGCGGGCGCGATCGCGCGCAACCTCGAAGGACTCGAGTTCGACGAGAAGCTGAAGCGGGTGGTCGCCTGGATCGGGCGGGCGGGGACGCTTGCCGAGCAGACGGAGACGCCGGAAGGCGTCAAGGTGACCATCCACAACTGCCCCTTCCGCAATACGGCCCTCAAGTTCCCGCAGGTCTGCACGATCACGCCCCACCTCATATCCCAGCTGCTGGGCACCGCCGTCTCGCAGGCGGATTCCATCCACCGCCACGACCCCTACTGCTCCTTTGTCGTCCAGCGTCCCGCCGACGCTGACTAGCCGGCAGGTCGCCGAGGTCGACCGCCTGGCGCAGGAGCGGTTCGGCATCTCGGTGGATTGGCTGATGGAGGCCGCAGGCTGGCAGGTCGCCCGCTTTTGCCGCAGCCGCACGCTAGTCGTCTGCGGCGTGGGGAACAACGCCGGCGACGGGTTGGCGGCCGCGCGCCACCTTCACCGCTGGGGTCGTCTCGGCGGGGTGAGCTGCGTGGATGCCGGGCGGCTCCGCGGGGCGGCCGCGCTGGAGCGGGACGCGCTGGCCAAGCTCGGGGTCGATATCGCCGACGAGCTGAAGCTGGAAGGCGCGGGGGTCGTGGTCGATGCGCTGTTCGGCACCGGTCTGTCGCGAGCGCCAGAAGGCAAGTTTGCGGCCTGGATTGAAGCGATCAACGGCTCCGGATCGCAAGTGATCGCAGTCGACGTGCCCTCTGGCCTCGACGCCGACACCGGTGTCGCCTACGCTCCATGTGTGCGCGCGAACATGACGGTGACCCTAGGCCTGGCCAAGCCCGGCCTCCTGAAAGGCGCAGGCCCAAGCCTCGCAGGCGAAGTCTGGATAGCGGACATCGGCGTTCCCTTCGAGGCTTACGCCGCAGTTGGCGTCGAGGTGCCGCGCGACCTGTTCGCGAGGAGCGATAGATTTCCGCTGACCGGTTCCAAGAGTTGAGCGCGCAGGTCGTTTGGGACCGCGGCGTGTCGATCTCGGGCCATCGGTTGTGGCTCGATCCCTTGGTGGTCCGAACCTTTGCGTTCATCTCGCACGCGCACACAGACCACGCGCGGCGCCACAAGGAGGCTCTGCTGACGCCGCAGACGCTGGCGCTCATCCCAGAGGCGAGGCGGCCGCGCGGTTGGCGGATGCTCGGGTATGACGAGCCGATGCGGCTAGGCCCAGCCACCGTCACGCTGTATTCGGCCGGCCACATGCTCGGGTCGGCCCAGCTCTTGTTCGAGCATCAAGGGACTCGGGTCCTCTACACGGGCGACATCAAGCTGCGCCAGCCGGGCGGTGTGCGCACCCACGTGCCGAAAGCGCATGTCCTCGTGCTCGAGAGCACCTACGGCCGGCCTCACTTTCGGTTCGGCGATCCCGACTCGACGATTGAAGCGATAGCGCGCTGGTGCCGGCTGGCCCTCGACAGCCGCGTGACGCCTGTCCTGTTATGCCATGCCCTGGGCAAGACCGAGGAGATCATGCTCGCGCTGTCGCCCTACGGCTTCAAATTTGCGCTAGAAAAGCGTTGTGTTCCATGCGCCCAGGCCTACGCGATGGCAGGCCGGCCGCTACCCGATTGGGTTGAGCTTGATGGCGACGATGAGCAGGGGCGCGTTGTGATCGCACCTCCCGCCGGCAAGGACGAGGTGCGCAAGCTCGGCCGCTATCGAACAGCATTGGTCTCCGGCTGGGCCAAGGATGCGGAGTTCTCCCGGATGTTCGGCGCGGATGCCACCTTCGACCTGTCAGACCATTGCGATTTCGACGAGCTGCTCGAGGTCGTCGAACGATCAGGCGCGGAGCAGGTCTACACGGTGCACGGCTACACCGAAGATTTCGCCCGGCATCTGCGCAAGCGGGGCATCAAAGCGTCAGCGCTGGAAGCGACGGAACAGCTGGCGCTCGCGCTGTAGCCGGCCTAGCGCAGAGCCCAGCCTGATCGTAAGTAGGCTCGGCGCAAATTCGCGTCGGTGGCTGCCGCATCGCTGAGCCTGTTGAGAAGCAGATCCACCCACGCGGTCAGGTGAACCGGCGGCACGAGCTCGAGCGCGTCCTTCTTGTTGATGTACGCCCGACAGCTCCGACCGCGAGTGTCAATTGTCAGATCGATGATTCGTCCGCGGTTTCGCTTGACCTTGGCGATCGGAATCTTTTCAGCCAGGTAATCGAGCAGCTCTTCCGCGTCCTCCTCGGCGCCCATCGGCGAGTGGCAGAAGACACAGGCTCCATCGAGGGGTAGGGCCGGCGCCTGGCAGATCGTGCAGTTCAATCCGTGTAGCGCGTGATCGTTTGATCCTCGCGCCGCTTCTCCGCCTGGTACAGGGGGCAATCCTCATAGTTGCGCACGCAGATCGGCGGGCTGTCGCTCAGCGCGTACTTGCGCTTCGACTTTCGATCGACGTGACAGTCGAATCGATAGACGCGAAGGACCGAGCGACGCTCCTTCAGAAACTCCTCGAGATAGGGACACCGGCGCACGCGACTTACGATAGGCCACCCATGGGAGCAGGTGGCGGGATGCTGGAGTTCGCGCGCGCCGCGGCGGCAGTCGGCGCCACATCGGCGACCTCGGAGAAGGCGCGGATCCTCGCCGAGTACTTTCGCACGCTGGACGAGGACGACCTCAGACGGGCCGCAGTCTTCATGAGCGGGCGCGCGTTCAGCCCGTCACAGCGCCGGACGCTCGGCCTCGGCTGGTCGACTGTAAGCAGGGTGGTCGAATCGATCTCGAGGCGGGATCCTGACGAGCTACAGGCGATCTTTCGCAAGCACTCCGACATCGGCGATTGGGCCGGCGAGGCTCTTGATGGCCGTACTCAAGCTGAGCCTGTTTCGCTCGCCGAATTCGAAGCGGCGCTGGATGCGATCCGGACTGCGCGAGGCGCCGGCAAGGCAAAGCCGCTCGAGGCTTTATTGCGACGCCTGCATCCGGAAGCGGCCCGGTTCGCGGTCAAGGTGATCTCGGGTGAGATGCGCATTGGGCTGAGCGAAGGCCTGGTCGAAGCAGCGATTGCAACGGCGTTCGAGCTGCCGGTGACCAAGGTCAAGAAGATCCACCTGATCACCGGCGACATCGGTGAGACCGCCGTGAGATGCAAGCGCGGCGAGCTGGAAGCTTCGACGGTCTCGTTGTTCCAGCCGGTGCGCTTCATGCTCGCGAGCCCGGTCGAGACGGCGGCCGAGGCTTTCCGGCGGATGGGCGCCGATAAGGTGTGGACTGAAGAGAAGTACGACGGCGTGCGCTGCCAGCTTCACCACGACGACGGGCGCGTCGAGCTCTTCTCGCGCGACCTGAAGGAGACCACTGGCGCATTTCCAGAGTTGGCGGAGGCTGCTCCGCGACTCGGCCACGCTGTCCTGTTCGACGGCGAGGTGCTGGCGCATCGCGACGGCAAGGTGCTGCGGTTCTTCGAGCTGCAGCACCGCCTCGGTCGCAAGAAGGTCACTGACGAGCTCCGCCGCGAGGTGCCCGTCGTGCTGGTGATCTTCGACATCCTTTACCTCGATGGGCGCTCCCTTCTCGACGAACCCCTGGAGACTCGTCGCCGCCTGATCGAAGGGCTCGGCGTCGAACCGCCATTCCTTCTCGCGCGACTCGAGGAAGCGACCAGCCCGGATGACCTCGACCGGATTTTCGCGGACACGCGCGAGCGCGGCCACGAAGGCTTGATGGTGAAGGACCCCTTGAGTCCGTACACGCCAGGGCGGCGCGGTCTTGCCTGGCTGAAGCTTAAGCGGCCGCTGGCGACGCTTGACGTGGTGGTGACCGCAGTCGAGTGGGGCCACGGCAAGCGCAAGGGCGTGCTGTCGGACTACACGTTCGCGGTGAAGGACACGAAGACTGGCAAGCTCGTCAACGTGGGCAAGGCCTACACGGGATTGACAGACGCGGAGATCGCGACGATGACCGAGCGGTTTAAGACGATGACCCTTGAAAATCTGGGCTGGGGCTTCGCCGTTAGGCCGGAGGTCGTGCTCGAGGTCGCGTTCGATTCCATCCAGCACTCCAACCGGCACGCCAGCGGCTTCGCGCTGCGATTCCCGCGCATCGTCCGCATCCGCGACGACAAGCCGGTTGAGGAGATCGACACGCTGGGGCGCGTCGAGGAGCTTTACGAGCGGTACTTCGGGGGCGAGGCGGAAGCTGCGCTGAGCGAGGTTGCCGAGACGTGAAATTGACTTTCATGGGGACCGCCGGCGCTCGATTCATGGTCGCCAAGCAGCTCGCCGCCTCGGGCGGTCTTTACATCGAAGACGGCAAGGCGCGCATCGCGCTCGACCCCGGACCCGGCGCCATCGTTCAGTACGCAAAGCGAAAGGTCGACCTGACCAAGCTCGACGCCATCGTCGTCAGCCACCGCCACCTAGACCACTCCGGCGACGTGAACGTGATGGTCGAAGCGATGACCGAGGGTGGGTTCGCGCATCGCGGCAAGCTCTTCTGCCCATCCGACGCGCTCGACGAAGACCCCGTCGTGCTGCAATACGTTCGCCGTTTTCCACAAGAGGTCGTGCGCTTGAAGCCCGAGACCGCCTACAACGTCAACGGCATCGAATTTACGACCACCCCGCTGCATCGGCACCAGGTCGAGACCTACGGCTTCCGATTCGGCGAGCGCCTCGGCTGGGTCACGGATTCTGCCTACTACGACGGTATCGCCGAACAGCACAAAGCCGACGTCATGGTCATCCACACGGTGCTGATGCAATGCCGCGCCGAGCTGCCACACCTCTGCCTCGACGACGCTGAGCGCATCATCCGCGACGCGAAGCCGAGGCTCGCAATCCTCACGCACTACGGCATGACCGTGTGGCGCGCCCATCCCTGGGAGCTTGCCGCCGACCTGACCCAGCGCCTGGGCATCGAGGTGAAAGCGGCGCGCGACGGAATGAGCGTCGAGGTGTGAACACCCCACGAACTCGGAGGCTCCGCCGCGAGTTCGCGGGGACCCCATGAGCCCCCAACAGAGGTTCCTGCTCCTCCTGATCCTGGTCGGCGCGCTCGCGACAGTGCTTGGGCTGGTGTCGAAGCGCGCGCGGATGGTGCCCTACCCCATCGTGCTTGCGGCCGCAGGCGTGGTCGTCGGGTTGCTGCCCGGCGGGCAGCTGGGACATGTCGGCGCCGACGTCATCCTCCTCGCCTTCGTGCCCGGCCTGGTCTTCGAGGCGGCGCTCACCCTTGACCTACCTGAGCTCAGGCGGCGCCTGCTGCCGGTCGGTCTCCTCGCGACCATAGGCGTCGCGCTCACGGTCCTCTTGATCGGCACTTTGACCCACCTCGTCCTCGGCTTGAGCTGGGCCAGCGCCATGCTCCTCGGCGCCATTCTCGCCGCCACCGACCCCATCGCCGTAGTGACGCTGATGCGCCAGATGAAGGCTCCCTTCGGCCTGTCGGCGATCCTCGAGGGCGAGAGCCTCTTCAACGACGGCACCGGCGTGGCTGTGTTCACTGCGGTGCTCGCGACGATCGTGAGCGGCTCTCCATCAATCGGCGACGCCTCGCTGCGGTTTTTGGAGATAACCGCGGGAGGCACAGTGATCGGCCTGGCGGTCGGCTTTCTCGGCCTTCTCCTTCTCCGATTTGCCGCCGATGCGCCTCTAGAGATTCTGGCGACGCTGGTCATCGCGTACGGGAGCTACCTCGCCGCCGACGTCATTCATGCGTCCGGCATCGTCGCCGTGGTCGTCGCGGGCATCGTCGTCGCTCGTTACGGAACGGCGATCGGCAGGTTGCACGGGCCACAGCTGCTCGGCTTCTGGAGCCTGCTCGCGTTCGTCCTCAACGCGATGCTCTTCATCCTCGTCGGGGCCGCACTTCCCGCTTGGCAACTCGTACCCGTTCTTGGGTTCGTGGTGGTTGTCTTCCTGATCATGCTGGTGACCCGCGCGATCCCTGTCTACGGATTGCTTGGCGTCTCGGCGATTCGCCCGCCACCGATTCCTTGGGCCTGGCGCCATCTCACTTTTTGGGCGGGCCTTCGAGGCGCGCTCTCCGTAGCGCTGGCTCTATCGGTGGCAAACGTCCCAGGCGTCGACAGCCGCGTGGCGCTGATCGCCTATGGCGTGGTCCTGCTATCGCTCCTGGTCCAGGGCGGCCTGGTAGTGCCGGTTACTCGCGCGCTGCGAATCGAGAAAGCCGATTGAGCGGTCGCACCGGATCAGCGCGGTGGCGATGGCGGGGCACTGTCGCGCTCGCCGCCGTCGCGCTCGGCTTCGTCATCTATCCGCTCATCGAGGGCAGCGACGACGTGATCAACTCGGACTGGCCTGCGTTCGCGACCGGCGGCAGGCTCATCATCGAAAACCCGAGCCACCTTTACGACATGGATACGCAGCGTCGCATCCAGCTCGAGGTCACCGGCGGCCGCACCCTGGTCACGCTCGGCGTCAATGGCATCCTCCCCTTCCTCGCTCCGGCGTGGGTGGCATTCCTTGCCGTGCCATTCGACCTGCTTGGCACCAACCTTGGTGGCAGGCTGTGGATCCTGGTCGGGCTTGCCTGCCTGGCGATCGGCCTGTACCTCGCGGTGCGTCCGCGGCCTCCGACGAGCATCCTTCCAGCGTTCGCCTCGGTGCCAACGGCCCTGCTGCTGCTCAACGCCCAGCTCGACGGCTTCGTCGCGCTCGGAATCGGCGCTGCCATGGCCCTGTGGACCCAGCCTTTCCTCGCTGGACTATGTCTCGGCCTGACCTTGCTCAAGCCGCAGCTCGTTCTCCCGCTTGCCGCGGCGCTGCTACTGACCCGCCAGTGGCGAGTGCTCGCCGGCTGGGCAGTCGCCGGTGTTGTCCTGCTTGCCGCAACAGCTGCGTTGAACCCGCACTGGCCGTTCGAGTGGCTTTCAGCTGCGGGCGGCACCGTGCAGGCGGGAGCAAGGGAGATCGACCTCGCGCACATAGGCATCCTGCTGCCACGCGCCTATCAGGGCGGTGCCGTCGCGTTCCTGTCATTGATGGCGCTGGCCGTAGTGCTGTGGCTGGCGCGCCGGCGCCGCGATGACATGAGGGCCGCGACCGCCGTCCTGATTGCCGGCGGAGTCCTGGTGGCTCCGCACTCGCTCCCAACAGACCTCGTCCTCGTGTCCGTCGCGCTCGCCCTATGGGGCGAGGCTCAGTGGCAGGATTGGCTCCTGCTTTCGGCGGGCGCCGCGATCGCTGCGGTCGTTCCGGCGCCATGGCCCACAGCCGTGGGGGTGTTGGTTGTCGGCTGGCTCTGCCTGCGGGCTGCCGGGGTTATCGCGTGGCGGCGAGAACCGGCGCCGGCGTCTGCAGGATGAGGCCGTCGATCAAGCCGTAGCTGATCGCCTCTTCTGGGCTCAGGAAGTAGTCGCGGTCGGTGTCTCGCTCGACTCGCTCGAGCGGCTGGCCTGTGTGCTTGACGATGAGGTCGTTGAGCAC
>DATCPW010000133.1:0-3548 GCA_036569865.1 Candidatus Dormiibacterota bacterium | reverse complement strand
CCGCCTAGGCCAGCGGGGCGAGACCGAGTTCGGCTGGAACACGGACGCCTACCGGCGCCGCGTCGAGTCGTTCGGCTGCTTCCCGATCGTGATCGACGGCCACGACGTGGCCGCCATCGATAGGGCCTACGGCACCGCCCTCTCCTCGACGGGCAAGCCCACTGTGATCATCGCCAAGACGGTCAAAGGCAAAGGCTTCTCCGAGATCGAGAACAAGGACGGCTGGCATGGCAAGGCCCTGCCCCCCGACATGGCCGAGCGCGCGATCAAGGAGCTTGGCGGGGTGCGCAACCTGAAGGTGAAGACCGCCAAACCCGAGGCGAGCCCGCGCACCGTCAAGCGCCCCGAGGCGGTCGTCACCCTGCCCACCTACACGAAAGAGGACAAGGTCGCCACCCGCAAGGCATACGGTGACGCCCTGGTCGCCCTGGGCGTGCTGCCCGACGTCGTCGCCATGGATGGCGAGGTCTCGAACTCCACGCACGCCGACGAGTTCGCGAAGGCTTATCCGGAGCGCTTCTTCGAGATGTGGATCGCCGAGCAGCAGCTGGTCGCCACCGCGGTGGGGATGAGCGTGCGCGGCTACCGACCTTTCGCCTCGACCTTCGCCGCCTTCTTCTCGCGCGCGTACGACTTCATCCGAATGGCGGGCATCTCGCAGGCAAACATCCGCCTCGTCGGGTCGCACGCGGGCACCGAGATCGGCCAGGACGGCCCCTCGCAGATGGCCCTCGAAGACCTCGCCTCCCTGCGTGCCATCCAGAGCTCGGTTGTGCTGTATCCAAGCGATCCCAACCAGACCGCGAAGCTGGTGAAGGTGATGGCCGACACCAACGGCATCGTCTACATGCGCACCACGCGCGGCGCCTACCCGACCATCTACGGCCCAAACGAAACCTTCAAGGTCGGGGGCTCAAAGGTCGTACGCCAGAGCGCCAAGGACAAGGTCACGTTGATCGGCGCCGGGGTCACGCTCCATGCCTGCATCACGGCAGCGGACACGCTCGCCTCAAAGAAGATCCCAGCGCGAGTCATCGACCTCTACTCGGTCAAACCCGTCGACGTGAAGACGCTGAAGGAGGCCGCCCGCGTGACCAAGGGCCGCTTCGTCATCGTCGAGGACCACTACCCCGAGGGCGGCCTTGCCGCCGCGGTCCTGGAAGCGCTCGCCGAGGCACCTCCACGTGTTGCCCACCTGGCGGTGCGTGACCTGCCAGGGTCGGGCAAGCCCGAGGAGCTCATGAACGCGGCGGGGATCACCGCCAAGCATGTGGTCGCCGCGGCCCAGAAGTTGCTTAAGAGCAAATAGCCATGGCTACGAGCACCGCGCGCAGGCCGTCGCCGATCAAGGAGCTCAGGCACCTTGGTCAATCACTCTGGCTGGACAACATCCGCCGCCAGCTCATCACGTCGGGGGAGCTCGCACGCCTTCGCGATGAGGGCATCACCGGCGTGACCTCGAACCCCACGATCTTCGAGAAAGCGGTCAGCGGCTCGACGGATTACGACGAAGCCATGGTCCGTCTCGTCGCTGCCAAGCGGAAGCCCGAGGAAATCCTGTGGGAGCTGATGGTCGAGGACATCCAGGCGGCCGCAGACGTTTTCCACCAGGTCCACCACAGAACCAAGGGCGCAGACGGGTACGTGAGCATCGAGGTTTCGCCTACTGTCGCGAGCAGCACCCCGCGCACCATCGCGTTCGCGGAAGACCTAAAGAGCCGCACTCACCGCCCCAACGTGATGGTCAAGATCCCCGCGACCAAGCCGGGCGTGCCGGCGATACGCGATCAGATCTCGAAGGGTCACAACATCAACGTGACGCTGATCTTCTCGGTGAAGCGGTACGCGGAGGTCATCGAGGCTTATCTGTCGGGACTCGAGGCGCTGCAAAAGAAGGGTGGGGACCTCAGCAAGGTGGCGAGCGTCGCGAGCTTTTTCGTCAGCCGCGTCGACACGAAGGTCGACAAGATCATCAGCGGGAAGATCGAGCAGACGACGGACCCAGCCAAGAAGCGAGCTCTCGAGCGGCTTTACGGAAAGGCTGCAATCGCCAATTCGAAGATGGCGTACCAGCTCTACCTCAAGGCCTTCAGCGGGCCCCGGTGGGCGAAGCTGAAGAAGGATGGCGCGCAGACGCAACGTCCCCTATGGGCCAGCACGTCGACGAAGGACCCGCGCTACCCCGACACCTATTACGTGGAAGAGCTGATCGGTCCGAACACCGTCGACACGATCCCGCCTGCGACGCTGGCGGCGTTCCGCGAGCACGGCGAGGTGCGGCGCAGCATCGATGAGAACGTTGCCCTGGCGACTCGTCAGCTGAAGGAGCTGGCCGAGATCGGCGTCGACCTGGACCAGGTCACGCACGAGCTTGAGGTCGAGGGCGTCGAATCGTTCACGAAATCGTTTGTGACGTTGCTCGAGGCGATCACGAAGAGCTCGAAAGACATCAAAGCCGGCAAGGGCCCTCGCCAGTGGTACAGCCTTGGAGAGCTGCAGCCGGCGGTCGACGCCCAGCTGGCGAGGCTGAAGAAAGAAGACGCGCCGAGGCGCCTGTGGGCCAAGGATTCCACGTTGTGGAGCGCCGACCCTGCCAAGCGCGACGAGATCCGCGATCGGCTTGGCTGGCTGAACGTGGCCGAGAAGATGCTGGAGCATGCACCCGAATTCCGCGAGCTCGAGGCGCACGGCAAGACGTATTCGGACGTGGTGCTGCTGGGGATGGGCGGCTCGAGCCTGTGCCCTGACGTGCTGCGCAACACCTTTGGCAGTGTCAAGGGGCATCCACGGCTGCACGTACTTGACACCACCGACCCGGCGACGATCCTGCGCGTTCGCGCCAAGATCCGCATCGCCGATACGCTCTTCATCGTCGCCTCGAAATCAGGCGAGACGACGGAGACGCTCTCGCACTTCGCCTACTTCTGGAAGGAGGTCACGAAGAGCGGCAAGAACGGAAAGGCCGGCAGACAATTCGCCGCCATCACCGACCCAGGCACGTCGCTGGAAAAGCTCGCAAGGGAGCACGACTTCCGGTGGATCTTCCCCGGTTCACCGGACATCGGCGGCCGCTACTCGGCGCTGAGCTACTTCGGCCTCGTGCCCGCCGCCTTGATCGGCGTGAACGTCGGCGAGCTCCTGGAGCGCGCGGTGGAGATGGCGCACTCGTGCGCCGATTCGGTCCCCGCCGACGAGAACCCAGGCGTCTGGCTGGGCGCTGTCCTGGGCCAGCTCGCGCTCGGCGGCCGCAACAAGCTGACGCTCATCGCGTCACCGAAGGTGGCGACGTTCGGCTACTGGGTCGAGCAACTGATCGCCGAGAGCACAGGCAAGCAGGGGAAGGGCATCGTGCCTGTAGAAGGCGAGCCGGTCGGCAAGCCGGCGGTGTACGGCGACGACCGCCTATACGTCTACGTCCGGATGGATGCGGAACCGACCAACCGCGCCATGCAGGCGTTGGAGAAAGCCGGCCAGCCGGTGGTGACGCTGACAATGCGGGACAAGCTGGACCTTGGCGGCGAGTTCCTGCGGTGGGAGATTGCGACGGC
>DATCPW010000132.1:0-3005 GCA_036569865.1 Candidatus Dormiibacterota bacterium | reverse complement strand
GAGCTCATCGCTGCGCGTCCCGCAGTTGACCAGCGCGTAGTTCTGAGCGAGGCCGGGCTCGACACCCGCGACGGCCTGACCGGCGACAACTGGCGGGCTCGTGGCAGCAGCCGCACCCCCGACGGAAGCGCCAATCCCGACGCGCAGCTCACCCTCATGAATGCACGCGTGGCCGCCACGATCGCGGGCGAGCGCGAGCGCTGGCCGCTGGCCGGCGACCAGCTTTACGTGGATCTGGACATCAGCCTCGCCAACCTGCCGCCTGGCAGCCGGGTGCAGATCGGCTCCGCGGTGATCGAGTTCAGCGAGCCTCCGCACACAGGCTGCGCGAAGTTCTCAGCCCGCTTCGGCAACGATGCGCTGAGGTTCGTCAACTCTCCGGTTGGTCGTGAGCTGCGCCTGCGAGGAGCCAACTGCCGGGTGGTCGTCGCCGGCATGGTGCGGCAAGGCGACGCGATAAGAAAGCTCCCGACCTAGGCCAGCCGCGCTGCTCGCAGCGCGAGGTATCTTTTTCGATATCAAAAGTCAGGCGGCGCGTCCATCACGCGGCGCACTTCGATTGGAACCTTGACGAAGTCGACGATGCGCGTCGCGTTCATGGCCGTGGTTTCTCATCGGGATGCCCGGTGTTGCCAAAGGCGATCCGGTCTCGGACCACCGGAGCGCGGCCCAGCAGCCGCGCCCGCTGTACCGCGTCCTCGCCAAATCGGTCGCGGATCGCGTCCATCGCCGTCTCCAGACGCGCGTCGCGTGGTTTGGACGGAGTCGAGAAGAGATCCATCTGCCCCGGGCCGGCATCGCGGAGCCCCGCGAGCCCGACGCCTAATGTCCCAACCGGGCGGCGCGTGTCACGTGCTGCCAGCAGCTTCAACGCGGCCTTGTAGATCTCGTCCCCGGTTGAGATCGGCGCGGCGAGCTTCGATTGCTTGGACAAACGATCGATGTCGGGCCGGTATACGACGCCGATCGATACCACGCTCCCTCGACGCCCGGCCGCACGCAAGCGGCGCCCGACCATATCCGACAGACGCATCAACAGCTCCTCCAGCTCGACCTGCGAGGTGGTTGCGCGAGCGAGCACGTGCGAATGGCTGTAGCTCTTGCGCTCAACGCTCTCGAAGCTGCTGACCTCGAACCCGCGCAGGCGCTGGTGCCAGCCATTGGCGACGTCGGATCGCATGCCCACGATGCCGAGCTGGGCCGGCGTGGCGTACAGGAAATCGATGACGGTGTGAATCCCTGCCTTGCGGAGACGGGTGGCTGTGGCCTCCGCGACACCGGACAGGTCGGTGAGCTCCAGCCGCTCGAACACGGACACGAGGTTGGTGTGGTCGATTCGCTGCAGCCCGTCTCGTTTGTCGAGGTTGGACGCCTGCTTGGCCATCCAGATGGAGGTCGATATTCCGACCGAGCAGGTGACGCACTCCCCGATCTCTTCGCGGATGGCCCGCTTGATCGCGCGGCCGACGCCTTCGGGGCCCAGCTTGACCAGGTCGGGAGTGCCCGCCAGGTTCATCGAAGCTTCATCGATCGACATCCGAAGCACGTCGGGGGTGTGCCGCAGCATGATCTCGATCAGCGTGTCCGAGGCGGCCCGATATAGCGGCGGGTTCGGCTCCCTGATGATGATTCGCGGATAGATCGCCTTGGCCTCGAAGACCCGCATTCCGGTCTTGATGCCAAGATCGCGAGCCTCTCGAGATGAGGAAACGATCGTGGCCGCGTCGGTGGCGTAGGCGGCGATCGCGAGGGGCATGGCTCTGAGCTTCGGATCGTGTTGCTGCTCGATCGAGGCGAAGGCGCAGTTCAGGTCGATCACGAGTGTCATCGGCGCGGCCTCGTTGAGTCCGAGATTCGCCGGCGCCGCCCCCATAGCGAGCAAATGTTCGCACAACTCTTCCCAATTGCGTTAAGAACTACTTGGCTCGGCAGGCGGCTCAGACAATCAAGCGAGCGAACGGCCTACCGGTAACGGGCGGCTGACTGCACCAAGTCTGAAGTCCTCGTTTACAGCCCTGGAGGAGCCATGAGGGCGTTCAACGCGCCTTTGGTGGCTGCTTCGTAAGCCCCACTGATAAGGATTGATAAGACGATCCCGCTATCGAGTTGACCCGGTTTAAAGCCCGGCGCGGACCTTCGCGGCCGCCCGCGCGAGCGCGGAGAGCTTGCCGAACGCTTTGGCGCGCGGCAGGTACTTCATGCCGCAGTCCGGCGCGAGGATGAGGCGATCGGCGTCGACGAACTTCAGCGCGTTGCGGATCCGCCCGACCAATGTGTCCACGTCCTCCACCGGGCTGTCATCAGCGAGGTCGATGACCCCGACGATCAGCCGTTTGTTGGCCAGGCTCTTCAGCACCGATAGGTCGACCTTCTGCTGCGCCGACTCCATCGAGATCATGCCGACGTTGACGTCCGCAAGCTCCTCGAGAAATGGATAGCCGTTGGGGCGCGAATGCACGATGTGCGCGTAGCCGAAGCAGGTGTGGAGCGCTGTCTCGCCGGAAATACCCTTGAGCGCTCGGTTGATCGCCTTGATCGCGAATCTCTGCGCCTTTTCCGATCTGGCCTGCAGGTAGGGCTCATCCAGCTGCACGACGTCAGCGCCTGCCGCGAAGAGGTCGCGCACCTCTTCGTTCACCGCCTCCGCGAGGCCCATCGCCAGCGCTTCCTCGTCGTGGTAGTAGTCGTCCTGTGCCTGCTGCGACATCGTGAACGGGCCGGGCAGGGTGGCCTTGATCTTGCGGTCGGTGTTCGCGCGTAGGAACTCGACGTCCCTCACTTCGACCGCCCGAGTTCTCCGTATCGGGCCGACAACCCGCGGCACGGGGTTGGGGTGGCCTGTCCGGTCGAGCGCTGTGCCCGGATTGTCGAGGTCCATCCCGTCAAGCGCGGTGGCGAAGCGGTTGGAGTAGCTCTCGCGCCTGATCTCGCCGTCGGTGATGATGTCGATCCCGGCTCGTTCCATGTCTCGAATCGCAACGACCGTCGCGTCGTCCTGCGCTTGC
>DATCPW010000131.1:0-4488 GCA_036569865.1 Candidatus Dormiibacterota bacterium | reverse complement strand
ACATCGAGTCGACCTGCGCGACCAGGCCGGTGTCGAGAAGGTAGTCGCCTCTTTCCGGCCGGAGATCGTGAACCACCACGCCGCTCAGTCAGAGGTACCCAAGTCGGTCGCCGACCCAACTTACGACGCCCAGGTGAACATCATCGGCGGCTTGAACCTCCTCAAAGCCAGTGTCGATCACGCTGTGAAAAAGGTGATTTTCATCTCCACGGGCGGCGCGCTGTACGGCGAACCCGATGTGGTGCCTGCGGATGAGGACCATCCGGTGCGACCGCTTTCGCCTTACGGCACCAGCAAGTTCTGCTTCGAGCAGTACCTCGGCACCTTCAAGCGAACATTCGAGCTCGAGTTCACGGTGTTGCGCTACGCCAACATCTACGGCCCTCGCCAGGACTTCTACGCGGAAGAAGGCCGGGTGGTGGCGATCTTCGCCAGCCGGATGCTGGCGCGAAAGCCAGTCACCATTGACGGTGACGGCGAGCAGTCGCGCGACATGCTCCACGTCGGAGACGCCGCCACCGCCAACCTTGCCGCCCTCGAGCGCGGCGACGGCGAGATCTTCCATATCAGCACCGGGGTGCCGGTGTCGGTCAACGACCTGTTCCGCAAGCTGGCGATCCTCGCCGACTATAAAATGGCGCCCAACATGGGACCTCGGCGAAAGGGCGACGTCTACCGGATCGCACTCGACAACACCCGGGCGCGCCGCGACCTCGGCTGGGAGCCGCGAATCAACCTCGAGGAGGGGCTGAGCCTGACGGTCGATTACTTCCGAGAGCAGGTCTCGCGCACCCCGGCATGAGCGTCGACGGCGTTATCGCAGCGTCGTGACAACAACGCTCGGCTCGCTCCATGGGTTTGCCGCTCGGGCGCTTCTGGCGTATGCGGTAGCCCTGGCCTTATGGGGCACCTACAGATATTTCCGCAACCAGGAGCTTGGTGGCGGGTTCAGAGCCAGCTACTTGATCATGGCCGGCCTTACGGCGGTTCAGGGGTTAGTGGGCCTCGCGTCATTCTTATTGGGCGCGCGTCCGACGGAGCTGCTGCACGTGGTTTACGGCATATTCGCGGTGATCTTCCTGCCGGGCGCCTACCTCTATGCCCAGGGCGGATCGCGCCGTCGCGAAGCCGTGATCCTGGCGGGTGCAGCCTGGGTCGTGAGCATCGCCTACTTCCGCGGCATCGCGACGGGCTGAGGCTACGCTCGAAAAAGAACTCCAACCACGTAGGTGAGCGCAGCCACCGCGGTGCCCACACTCAGCATCTCCAGGCCTGAGCGGACGCCGGCCTTTCCTGTGAAGAACGAGCGGGCGGATCCGATCAGGAACAAGAAAACCGCGCAGAGGACGAAGGTGATGAAGAGCGCCCCGAGACCGGAAAAAGTGGCGCCGACGAGCGCCCGGCCGCCAAGGTAACCAACCACGGGTATCACCCCTCCAATCAGGGTCGAGACGCCGGCCACCACACCTTCGCGGACAGGGTTCTCGAACTGGGCGACGTCAAGCCCGAGCTCCTCGCGGGCCTGCGTCTCGAGCCACACCTTTTTGTCGGCGGTGATGCGGGCGACGATGGTCTTGGCTTCGTCCGGTGTGAGGCCTTTGGACCTGTAGATCTTCACCAGCTCTGCGCGCTCCAGGTCGGGCATCGCCTCGATCTCGGCGGCTTCGCGCGCCAGCTGGCCCTCGTACACCTCGCGTTGCGACTTGCTCGACAGATAGGCCCCACCGGCCATCGATACCCCCGAGGCCACCATCGCAGACAGCCCGCCTATCAAGACGACTCGAGGATTGACGGTCGCACCACCCACTCCTGCGAGAACACCGAGGGTCGCGGTGAGCCCGTCGTTCACGCCGTAAATCACGTTTCGGATGCTCTCGATGCCGCTGCCGTGCCACTCCTCGTCGGAGAGCTCTCCTTCGGAACCGTCCTCGGGTGAGCCGCTGTGTGGGGCGTACGTCGCATCCCCTTTTTCGACTATGTCGTCGTGAGACTGATGATCGAGCTCCTCGGGCAACACCTTGCGAAGCACGCCTTGGGCACCGGGGTCCGAAACCGTCGTGACCTGGCCGAGGTAGGCGCGCAGCACCTGGCCCTCCGCCGCGCCCGCGAGCGCCAGGGCCGGACCGATTCCAGCCACTCTCGCAAGAAGAGCGAGCGCCTGGGCGGTAAGTCGCGGTTGACGCTCGGGCAGCGTCACGCCCCCGCGCTTGAGCAGCTCGGCCCAAGCATCGGCGTGTCGCTTCTCGGTCGAGGCCAGCGATTTCAATCGGCGCTTGAGGCCCGTGTCCGAGGCGACGGCAGCAAGCGCGTCGTATACGCCAGCCATTCGCGTCTCGCTCTCCCAGTTCGAGCGCAGCGATTTGGTATCGGGATCGGACAGGGATCGGTTGGGCGGCGCCACCTGTCTATGGTAGGGATGGGCCACACGCGCCCTCAGTTGAGCCGATTGCGAGGGACGGATCTGGCACCTCGTCATCCGACTCGGCGCCGGCCCCGATGAAGGATGCGCGGGGCCGATTGTCTTAAGGTAGGGACCCTCCATGACGCCCGCCACACTTCGCGCCGACGCCGGACTCACCCCGCGATCCAAGCCAAAGGCTGCGCGCGCAGCGGACCGCGGGCCGGCGCGACGGATCCTGATCACAGGCGGCGCGGGATTCATCGGAGTCAACGCCGCGGTACGGATGATCGAGGACGGTTGGCACGTCACCCTGCTCGACAACCTCAGCCGCCCAGGGACCGAGCGCAACCTGAAATGGCTGATCACAGAGCACCCGGCCGAGACGACCTTCATTAAAGAGGACGTGAGGAGCGCAAGCGCCTTGAGCGACCATGTCAAAGGCCAGGACGCCATCCTCCATCTGGCGGGCCAGGTGGCAGTGACCACGTCGCTCATCAACCCGGTGACCGATTTCGACGTCAATGCGGGCGGCACTCTGAACATGCTCGAGGCGACGCGGAAACACAATCCCGAGGCGCCATTTGTTTTCGCATCGACGAACAAGGTGTACGGAAAGCTCGACAAGAACAACGTCGCATGTAAAGAGAGCCAGCCGATCGACTTTCACAGCCCATACGGGTGCAGCAAAGGCTCGGCCGATCAGTACGTGAGGGACTATGCCCGCTGCTTCCACATGAACACTGTCGTGCTACGGCAGAGCTGTATCTACGGCGCGCATCAATATGGTTCTGAGGATCAGGGCTGGGTCGCACATTTCGTCCACTCGATCCTCAACAAGCGGCCGATGACCATCTATGGAGACGGCACGCAGGTGAGGGATCTTCTCGACGCGCGCGACCTCTGCACCCTCTACTCCACAGTGATCGAGCAGATCGACAAGACGCGGGGCGAGATCTACAACGTGGGCGGCGGCCCCGAGAACCAGAGAAATTTGCTCGAGGTCATCGAGCAGATTGGAGGGCTGACGCGCCAGACGCCTGAATACAGCTTCGCGGACTGGCGCGAGGGCGACCAGAGCTATTACGTGAGCGACATCTCAAAGGCAAAGCAGCATCTGGGCTGGGAGCCGAAGATTCCATTCGACCGGGGCCTCAAGGATCTTGTGGCCTGGGCTGCTTCGGTCAACCCCTAGCGACGTGGGTGCTCATCCATCCTCTTCTGCCCACTCCCTGGTTCGCCGATCCAACCAGTCCCTAAACGACTTGCGGACGTAACCACGCCACCACGGCCAAGTGACGAGTGCGATCAGTGTCGCCGCAGATGTCACGATGCCCGCCCAGTCCACCACCGATTTCTCGTAGCGCCACTGCACAGTTGCGGGAAACTGCGTGTCCTTTGGGAACACGATGTACATGAAGCCAGGACCTGCAGAAAGAACGTTCACTTTCTGCCCGTTGACATAAGCGCGCCAGCGGTCGAACCAGCTCTCCTTAAAAAGGACGCCCCGAGCGTTGGAGCTGACCGATACCGTCATCTGCTGCGGACCATCCCGATGGGCAGACGAGCTCGCAGCCGCGACATTGCGTGAGCGGCTGGCCCACGTCATCGCTGTGGTCAGGAACCGAGACTCTTCTGCGCTCCTGTAATCGTCAATGTGAAAAGGAAGGTTGAGGCCGGACCAGACCACGCGACCCTGACCAAGCTGTCCGGCAACCACCACGCTATCCGCGCCCGACTGCACCACGGTCTGCGCCCAGCTCCGTATTCCACTCGCTGCAGATACAGTCCACGGGCCGCCCCTGTAACTGGCCGGGCCGAAACTGGAGAAGTCGATGCCGTCCGTGATTGGCGAGCTCGCCACCTTGAACTGCCAGTCGCCGGCCACCTCGTGATGCGTGGCTCCCGTGATTGGAAGCGGCTCGTTTACGCCAGAACCACCTGCCAGCGGAGATCCGCTTGACTCGACGATCAGCCCGCCGCCCGACCTGACATACCCATTCAGCAGGTCGTAAGCGCGCGCGCTGTCGTGCGCGCGGCCGCCATATATCAACACCTCGTCGAATTGCGCGAGGTCCTGGGCACTGTAG
>DATCPW010000130.1:0-12130 GCA_036569865.1 Candidatus Dormiibacterota bacterium | reverse complement strand
CGGTCCACTCGTCGGCAGCACCCTGGCCGTGAAGGACAACATCCCGGTGGCCGGTATGCCCTGGACCGACGGCAGCGCCGTCTGGCGCAACCGCGTCCCCGACAAGGACGCCGTTCCAGTCGGGCGAGCCCGCGCGGCCGGGGCAGCCATCCTTGGCAAGACCAATCTCCCGGAGCTCGCGGCCGCAGTCGGAACAACCAACGCGATCTTTCCGGCCACCAACAATCCGTGGCGAGCCGGCATCACGCCCGGCGGCTCCAGCGGCGGCAGTGCCGCAGCGGTCGGCGCGGGCATGGCCACAGTTTCGATGGGCACCGACATGGGCGGCTCGATTCGCATACCCGCCTCCTGCTGTGGCGTGGTCGGCCTGCGGCCGTCGCCGGACCGGATCCCCGTCGAGGACGCGGACCCGGCTGGGCTGTCGGTCATCGGCCCCATCGGACGAAATGTGGCCGACGTCAGGCTGCTCTACTCGGTGCTCGCGTCGGCGCGCCCACCCGAACCTTCGGGCCAGAGCATTCCCTACAGGATCGGCCTGGCGGACACGACAGCCCTTGGCATGGACACGGCTTGCGCCGACGCCTGCAGGCGAGCCGGCGACGCCCTGGAGTCGGCGGGCCATCGGGTGGAGCGGATCAATTGGGAATCCGAGGCGGTCGCAGCAGGCTACGGGATCGTGCGTCGGGCGAGCATGGCGTCGTTCCAGGCGGACCCACAGCTGTTCGCCCCCGGGATCCGCAAGCTCGTCGAGCAAGGCCGCGCATTGAGCGCGCTTGATTACTTCCAGGCGTTCGAAAAAGCCTCGGCCGCCGCTTACAGCGTCGTCGTCAGGCCATTGCTGTTCGAGTTCGACTTCCTGCTCACCCCGACCCTCGGCCTGGTTCCGATGCCGATCGAGGACGTGCCTCCGTTTCTCAGCGAGCCTTACGGGCGTTACATACAGTTCGTGCTGCCGGTGAGCTTCGCGCACACACCTGCCGTGTCGGTTCCCGCTGGCTCGCACGAAGGGTTGCCCGTGGGCGTTCAGCTCGTCGCGCGTACGGGCCAGGAATGGGAGCTCCTGGATCTCGCGCAGCAGCTGGAAGCAATGCCTGGTTTCGGATTCCAGCAACCGCCCGCGCTTGCCTGAGAATTCGCAGGGAGGTGGTGTGATGAAGGCACAGCGGGTCGAGATGTTCGTGTGCTCCATGGCTTCGCCGGCGGACACATCCGGACTTCAGGATCTGGCAGGTTCAGGAAAGATCAAGCCGGAAACGCTCGTCGCCCTGGTCGGCAAGACCGAGGGGACCGGCCAGCATGACGACTGGGGTCGCGTATGGGCCGACGTGGCGCTTCGCGAGTGGACCGCAAAGTTTCTCGGCATCCAGGTGGCCGACGTCGCCCAACGCGTCATGTTCGTGCTCTCCGGCGGCTGCCCCGGCGTGATCACGCCACACATCGTCGCTGTGACTCGGGAGCTGATCGAGGTCCCGGACCAGAGCGGCAAGGCCGGCGCGCAGAAGGCTCTCGTCGTCGGCAGGGCAGGCTCGGATGCGATGGCACCCGAAGAGGTAGGCCGGATGGGGCAGATTCGAAAGGTGGCAGAGGCCACCAGGGAAGCCATGAAAGATGCCGGACTCACCGATCCAAAGGACGTCCACCTGGTCATGGTCAAGGTGCCCGGCCTGACGACGGCAAGCATCAAGAACGCGGAGTCGCGTGGAAAGTCGGTGGTGTCCCACGACCTGACGTTCGGCCCTGAGGGGGCAGGCGTGTACGCAAACGACGCCGCTGCGCTTGGAGTTGCGTTAGCGCTCGGCGAGGTTCCGGAGTCGAAGTTGTCGGATGAGGTCGTGCGCCGCGATTGGGACCTCTATTCAGAGGTGGCGATGACCTCGTCTGGGGGTGAGAAACGCCATGGCGAGGTCGTGCTCTTCGGCAACTCGTCATCGTCACGAAGCTCACTGCGCATCGGGCACGCGGTGACCAAAGACTTCATCGATGCGGAAGGCGTGCGAAACGCGCTGCGGACCGCGGGCATCACATTCACCGGCGGACTGCCGGATGAAAGCGACCTGTCGCGCCTCGTCCACGTCTTCGCAAAATCGGTAATTCCCGGCAGCGATCAGATTCGCGGTCAGAGGATCACCCTGCTGGACGACGTCGATGCCTACCAGATTGGCAAAGCGCTTGGCGGGATGCTCATCGCGTCGGTGACCGGACGCACCACGAACTACGTAAGCGGAGGCGAGCGCAACTCCCACCAGGGACCGCCGGGAGGAAACATCGTGGCTGCGGTCGTCAGGACTGAGTCTTAG
Source organism: Candidatus Dormiibacterota bacterium (assembly GCA_036569865.1). Lineage (GTDB taxonomy): Bacteria > Chloroflexota > Dormibacteria > Dormibacterales > Dormibacteraceae > Palsa-872. Next base: position 9,833 of record DATCPW010000130.1, on the reverse strand, counting down.
CCAGCTCAAAGAGTTTCAGAGGCGACAGAGGCATCTCGGTGACGGGAACGCCCAGAGCCTCTTCGATCGCCGATGCGAGGACAGCGCCGACCGGGATCACTCCCGCCTCCCCCGCCCCCTTGATCCCTAGCGGGTTCAGGGGCGACGCGGTCTCGATGTGGTCGATCTCGATCGGCGGGATCTCCGTCGCGTAGGGCATTAGGAACTCCATGAACGAGGCGTTGCGGAGCTGGCCTTCCTCGTCATAAGCGAGGCGCTCGTAGAACGCGCCGCCGATGCCCTGCGCGACTCCGCCTTCGATCTGGCCTTCGACCACCATCGGGTTGATCACCCGCCCGCAGTCGTGGACCACCACGTACTTCAGGATTTCAAGGCGGAACGTTTTGGGATCGACGCGAACGTAAGCGGCGTGGCAGCCCGACGCCCAGGCCGACCCGGTCGGGCTGAAATAGCCAGTTGCCTCCAGGCCCGGCTGCTCACCCTCCTGCAGGGGTGGGCCAGGCCGCGGCCTCGCGTTGAACTGAGTCGCCGCCTCGGTCCCACCGCCAAAGGCATAGCGGACCGGGTTGGCCATCACCGAAACGGCCGCCAGCGGCATGCCACGCGTCGGCGTGCCCTTGACCCTCACGCGACCATCGACCAGCTCCAGGTCCGCTGGATCAGCCTCGAGGTGCTCGGCCGCGATGCGCCTCGCCTTGGCGGCGACCATCCGCGCCGCCACCCCCATCGCGTTGCCCGCGGTGACCGCGCCGCGCGAGGCGAAGGTGCCCACCCCCCACGGGAACCGGCGCGTGTCGCCGCTCGTCACCTCGACGTCGGCGACGTCGACTCCAAGCTCGTCGGCGACCACCTGCGCCCACACTGTCGCGTGTGACTGGCCCTGGCTGGGAATCCCGGTCGCGGCCACCACCTTGCCCGAGACCAGCACCTGCACATGCGCGCCCTCGTACGGACCGACCCCCGTGCCCTCGACATAGACGCTGAGCCCCATCCCCACGTTCTCGCCCGCCGGGCGCGGACCGAGCATTGCGAGAGCCCTATCGACGAGCGCCGGGTAGTCGCCGCTGTCGTAGACGACTCTGTTGCCGTCCTGCCAGGCGACACCGACCTCGTAGGGGAACTGGTCGGGCTGGATCAGATTGCGCCGCCGCACCTCGACCCGATCCAGACCGAGCTCCGCGGAGATTGCGTCAAGCGTCCGCTCCATGACGAAGCAAGCGTGCGGCCGGCCGGCGCCTCGATATGGCGACGTGGGCGTGGCGTTGGTGTAAACGTCGCGGAATCGAACGCGGTAGGAGGGTACCCGGTACGGCCCAGGTATCTGGGCCGCGGTGATGATCGGCAGGATGATCCCGTACGGCGTGTACGCGCCCGCGTCGTGGATGAAGTCGTCACTGAGCGCGAGCACCCTGCCCTCGTCGTCGAAACCCACGTCGACCTCGTGGACCTGGCCACGCTCCTGGTTGACGGCGGTGAAGTGCTCCTGCCGGTCCTCGGTCCACTTCACAGCGCGGCCCAGCTCCATGGCCGCGTACGGAACCAGGAGCTCGTCAGGGTAGAAGAGCATGATCTTCGGCCCGAAGCCGCCGCCCACGTCTGGGGCGATCACGTCGACGCTCGATTCGGGGAGGCCGAAAAGGACCGCCAGGCCGCCGCGGATCGAGGTCGGCGACTGGGTGGAGTCGTAGACGGTGAGCTTCCGCTCGTGCGCAGACCATCGCGCCCACACCGCGCGACCTTCCATCGGCGCGGCGGCGCCCCGCTCGAACCGCAGGCTCAGCGTCTTGCGATGCGGCGCGGCGGCGAGCGCCTGATCGACGTTCCCGACCTCTTGCTTCATCTCGGCCGCAACGTTGCCGGGTACGTCGTCATGCACTAAACGATCAGCGCGCGCGGCCAGCTCGGGGGTGATCACCACCGGCAATTGTTCGTACTCGACCTGCACCAGCTCGGCCGCATCCTCTGCGATCGCCCGGCTTTCTGCGACCACAAAGGCCACCGCCTCGCCCGCGTAGCGAACGACCTCCGACGCAAGGCACCGCTGGGTGCGGCCGTGCGTGAGGTTGGGATGCGGAATGAGAATCGGCAGGTCGGTGCCGCCGAAAGGAAGGTCGGCGGCCGTGTAGACGGTGGCGACCCCCGGCACGGCGCGAGCCGCGGTCACATCGATGGAAAGGATTCGTGCGTGTGCGTATGGTGACCGCACGAGCACCGACTCCAGCGCGCCCTCGTCGATGTCGTCGGTGAACCGGCCATGGCCGCGCAACAGCCTGTCGTCTTCGACCCGCTGCACGCGCGCGCCAAACCAGCGCGTCGTCAAAGCTTTGACAGCTCCGCGGCGCGGTGCGCGGCGCGCCGGATCGATGCATAGCCTGTGCACCGGCAGAGATTGCCGGTGATGCTCTCCTCGAGCTGCTCGCTTGTCGGATCAGGATGCTTTCGCAGCAGTCCGGCCACTGACATCACAAAGCCCGGCGTGCAGAAACCGCACTGCAGGCCATGGCATTCGTGGAACGCCTGCTGCACGGGATGCAGCGGTTCGCCATCGCGTGCCAGGCCTTCGATCGTCGTCACGTCGTGGCCCTCGGCCTGGACGGCAAGCATCAGGCACGACCGCACCGCCACGCCGTCAAGGAGCACAGTGCAACAGCCGCACACGCCGTGCTCGCAACCGACGTGAGTGCCGGTGAGCCCGAGGTCGTGGCGGAGGTGGTCGGAGAGCAGACGGCGAGGATCATTCGGCGCCGGGTGGTCGAGGCCGTTGACCTTCACGCGGCCAGAGCCTTCTCGGCCAGAACCCGTACCAGGTGGAGACGGAACTCCATGGTGGCTTCGAGGTCGCCGGACGGGCTCAATCCACGCGTCGGATCTGCGGGGTCTGCGAGCACCGGCGTCGGCGCGACCCCGAACAGGGCCAGCCGCTGCCCGGCGCGGACCACGCCGGCCAATGCGAAGTCACCGTGGCGGCGGGACTCTTCGACGATGGCGAATGGGCCGGCCAGGGCCGGGAACCACGCTTCAACGAGAAGCTCATCTGGGGCGAGAGCTGTCTCCATGACACCGGTGAAGAGACGATCCGCGGCGATAACCCTCTGGCCTCGTGACGAGCGGGCCACCACCTGGCCGCCTAGCGCGAGCAACACCGCTGGAAGCTCCGACGCCGGGTCGGCATGGGCGAGGCTGCCGCACACAGTGCCCCGGTGGCGAATCACGCGATGGGCAACGAGCCGAATCGCGTCGCTGAGCAGCGGACAGACGCGCGCCACGAGCTGCGAGTCCTCCACCGCCGCTTGGCGTGCGAGCGCCTGCACAGCGACTCCGCCATCGCGCTCGTAGACCCGATCCAGGCCTTCTATGCGATTGATGTCGATGAGGTGCTGAGGGCGCGCCAGTCGAAAGTTGAGCAGCGGCACGAGCGACTGGCCGCCGGCAAGAACCTTCGCGTCCTCGAGTGATCCGAGCAGGGCGCACGCTTCCTCGACGGTGGCGGGTGCGTGGTACTCGAACCTCGGCGGCTTCACTCTTCGAGCATCGCGACTGCCCTGCAGAGCGCGGCCTCTCCGCCCTGAAAGCGCCAGGGGAAGCAGCCGAACAGGATCTTCCGGTCGAGCACCTCGTCGATCTGTCCGCCCAGGTTCTCGATGTGGATGACGTCGTGGGGAAACAGCAGCGTATGCATGATCTGGTAGTCGGCTTTGGGGAAGACCTCGTCCAGGCTCTTGCCGAGCTTCTTCTCCGCGTCCTCCACCTCATCGGCCCTGACACGGCGAATCACGGTGTTCATGGGGTGGTCCGCGCTACCGGCGTCCACGGCGATCCAGCGCACGCCGCGCTGCAAAACCCATTCGGCGAAAGCGCGCGTCGGGCCCGGATGGCGAATGAAATATTTCGTTTCGTCCACGTGCGAGCGGTCGGTCCAGTTCTCGGGGTAGTAACGGTGGTAGCCCGTGTGGATGACGAGGATGTCGCCGCGCTCGATGCGCAGCCCCGTGTCCTTTTCCCAGCGCTCGAAATGCTCGGGCCCGTAAAGCTCGTAATCCCCGACCCCCATCCGCTCGAGGTCAACGACGCACGCGGGGCCGATGAGGAAGTCGAGCCCCAGGTCCCCGATGAACTTGCCTCCGGATAGGAAATGTGCCGGCGCATCGAGGTGGGTGCTTACGTGCAGGGTCATGGTGATCTCCTGCCCACCGGCTTTGTCGAAGGCCAAGCGCTTGATCCAGCGGATGGCGGGGCCCGCGTAGCCGGCGAAGGCCGGCGTGTGCAAGGAGAAGTCCTGCGTGAGGTCGAGGAATCTCATGGCGCGCGCAGCCTGGAACGCTCGATCTTGCCCAAAGACTCCGCCGACTCGCGCGCCACGCGCAAACAATGCCACATGCGCTCCGACCATTCTCGACTCGGTCAGATTGGCCGCCACCCTGCGTATCGTGGAGGCGACATGGCCTACTACCGCCGGCCCGGCTGGTTCGACCTCAAGCTCCAAAACCCAGTCATCGCGGCACTCACGCGCGCAGGGATCAGCGTCTGGGGTTCGCGAGTTCTGCGTGTCCGCGGTCGCACGTCAGGGGAGTGGAGGACCGCTCCGGTGAACGTCCTCACCTTCGAGGGCCAGAGATACATCGTCGCTCCGCGAGGGCAAACTCAGTGGGTGCGCAACTTACGTGTGGCCGGAAGCGGTGAGCTCTTAGTGGGCAAAAGGGCGGAGCAGTTCAAGGCTTCCGAGGTCGGCGAAGCTGAGAGGGTCCCGATCCTGAGGGCCTACCTGAAGCGCTGGAAGTTTGAGGTCGGCAGGTTCTTCAGGGGCGTTTCGGCCGACTCACCCGAGGCGGACCTGCGGCGGATCGCGCCCGACCACCCGGTTTTTCGGGTGGAGGCGGCAGCGCCGCCGGCGACGGAGTAGCAGGGCGCTCCCTCGCGCTTGCCTTGGCCACGCGAGCAACGGCCTCGGAGCCAATTAGAGGTTCGGTGCTCTCCTCGTAGGGCAGCTCCCTAGGCTTCATCAACCGCCACCGCTCGATCCACGAGCCCTGGATCTCAGGCTGGGCGGGCTCGAGCGCCAGCGTCCTGACCGCCTTCTCCACCCGGGCGGTGAACTGCCGCGAACCCTCGCCGGGCTGGGGCACCATCGGCTTGCCGATGCGCACGCGAGCCGGGCCCGGCAGCGGCAGGGCCTGACCCCTGGGCATGATCTGGTACGACCCCCGGATGTGCATCGGCACGACGGGAGTCCCTGTCTCGTTTGCCAGATGGCCGACACCAGGCTTGAACTCGTGGATGCGGCCGTCCGGGGTGCGACTCCCCTCGGGAAAGAGGACCAGGTTCCAGCCTGACTTCAAGAGCTGGCTCGAGCTGTGCAGCTGGGCCTGCGCGCCTCCCGTGCGCGAAAACGGGAACGTGTTGAGAAACAAGCTGACGATGTTGCCGAGCAGCGGCCGCTTGAACCAGTAGTCGGCGGCCGCGGCTACCACCGTTCGATCACGGGCGCGATCGCCTAGCGCGTGGAGGATGAGCGAGGTGTCGGCGTGGCTCGAGTGGTTGGCGGCGAAGATCACCGGGCGCTCGAGCTCGCGCACCCACTCGCGGCCCTCGACCTTGGGGTGCGCCATCGCCTCCGTGAAAGGCAGCAGAAGACCACGCTGGATGAGGAAGCGGATGGTCCTGACCGGTTCCTGGCGGGCCCAGCCGAGGTCGCTTGCCGGCGCCGGCACCACGGATCCCTGCTCTGGCCATGTCCGTGGGCGAGGCGAGTCCCAATACCAACCCTTGCGGACCTGACGCACGTCCCGAACCGCCTCCCCGACCGCATCTGCGAGCCGGGTCAGGCCTGCGCCGGAATACCAGGTCATCGGCTAGATACCAGCGTCGCAGGGGCGGCCGGGGTTCACCCGGTCGCGACTTTGCCTTGTCAATCCGTCTCCCAAACGCCGTCTGGCGTAATCATTCAATTAAACCCAACCAACTCGGAGAGAGAGCAGGCGCGCCCGCCGCTGAGAGGGAACCACCTGGGTTCCCCTCTTGGCCTTCATTCGACTTCGGCGAGCAGGATCGGGGGCATTCGCATGTGGGTCACGCTGGGGTAACGCCCCACCGTCTGCTCCGCCATCTCAAACGCATCCTCGAGCGTGGTCGCGCATTTGAAACCCAGCCTATGCACGACGTCGCGATCGCCCCCGACGATGATGATGTCGCCCGCGTGGTCCATCGCGTGAGCGGCCCAGTACCAGGCGTAGAACGGATGAGCCCCGTGGTACGCGTGAGACTTGCGGTACAGCTGCCTGAACCACGGGTCCTCGGCGAACCGCTGCTCGTACTTGGTCTCGATCTCCTGCGGGTTCGTGGTGTCGGCGAGAACCTCGTCGTAGAAATCGATGTAGCTGGGGTGCTGTACCGCATCGAACTCATACCGGCATGGATGGGTGAGGATCGCCACGCCACCCTTCCTCAACACTGGCTTGTTCTTGTAGAAGTTGAAGAGGTAGCCCAGCCCCATGCACACGACCAGCACGGGGTTCATCGGGGCGTTCACGTTGTACGGGCCGAGGTACGGCACGCCGATGGTGACGATGTCGGTCTGGCCCTCGACCCGAACGCTGATCTGATTTCGCACAGCCTCAAGCGTCTTCTCATGCACTGCGTCGACCTGACCCGCATGCACACCCGTCAGCCCGTACGGCGCGCGCATCGCGTGGAAGACGCTCCGCTTGAATGCGGGTGGCGCGATGTCAGTGAACTGCTTCATGCCCAGGAACATGGCCTGGTCTTGTGCGGTCCAATCGGTCTCGCGCTTCTGCATGAAGTTGGCAATCGACGGAAACGCGTGGTTGTTGACAGTGGTCTCGATATGAAAGACGCGAACCGTGTCCTCGATCAGCTGGCCCTGCCTGATGCAGGAGTGATGGAGGGCGGAGTCCGGAGGATTCATGTACGAGAGCGAGCCCATCAGCGTCTTGACGTTGTGGTGCTCGCGAATCCCGCGGTAGGTGGCCAGGCCCGTCGACATCGATTTGTGGCCGCCATCCATCGGCACCAGCGTCAGGTTCACGTAGATGACAAGGTCCGACTCCGCGGCGCGCCTGTGCAAAGTGACGTCCTCTCCCGCCGACGTCTTGCCTATGTAGACGTTGGCTTCGGGATCCTCGCCGTCGTGCTGGTACAGGCGATCCGGCCAGAAGGTGCTGAAGATTCGGTCCCCGACGATGTGGCGGATCTCGTCCGCGGTCATGCGCCGGTGCAGCCCGAGCGCCGCAATCAGGTGGATGTCTTCGACTCCGGCCTCCGCCGCCATGTCGATGACCTCCTCCATCACCAGCTGACGCACATCAGGCGCCGCCATCGGAGGCAGCGGAAGCGAGAGGTCGTCGAAGGCGATGGTCAGCTTCATGCCGCGACGCAGGAGTGACTTGAGCGGATCGTCGTCAAGCGGCTTGGCCAGCGCGCGCTTGATGGCGCGCTCGGCGTGGGCTATCGGCTCGAGGGGATCGGGTGGATAGACGATGCGAGCGCCGAGAGGCAGCTTCTCCAGCCGCACGCCCTCGCCGAAATGAAAGAGCACGGGCGGAGTGTTGCGATCGACCTCGATGACGGCGCCAGGACGTGGCATCAGGCTCTCAATCCTCGCAGATCGAATGCGACCTTCACGGCGCCAAGCCTGCCGGCGCTCATCGCGTAGGCGATGGCATCGCGATATTCGCCAAGCCCGAACAGCGGCCCGGTCAGCTTCTCCAGGTGCAGCTCAGGCGCCGCTTCGAGGGCCAGCTCGAATGTTCGCCTGCCCTTGTGGCTGGGCTCCGTACCGTACGCATACGCTCCCATCACGGTCAGCTCACGCTGCCAGATCGGCGCCCAATCCACCTTCTCCTCGCCGGGCATGCCCACCGCGACGACCCTGCCACCACCGCGCGTGAAACGCACGGCGTCGTTGAGGCTGTCGGCGCTGCCAACGCAATCGAAGGTCACGTCGGCGCCGCCCAGCAGCAGCGGCCTGTCCATCCCATCGAGACGCCGTGCCGCGGTTCCGAAGCGCACTCGCTGGAACACGTCAGCGGGCGCGATGACCTGGTCGGCGCCGAGCTTTTTAGCGAGGTCCCGCTGCGTCGGGTGCTTGGCCACAGCGACGAGGCGCCTGGGCGGTGTGAACAGCTTGACGGCGGCGACTGTCAGCAAGCCGATGGTCCCGGCGCCCTGAACGACCACGTAATCGTCCTTGCCGGCGGCACCACGCAACGCTGCGTGGATGCAGCACGCAAACGGCTCGATCAACACCGCCGCCTCGTCGCTGAGTACGTCGGCGACGGGATGCAGCTGGCTCGGGTGCGCGACGAGCGTCTCGCCCCATCCCCCACCCGTGTCAGCGCAATATCCGGTCTGGAGACCGACCTCGATCGGTCCGTCCGTGACGTTGTAGCAAAGGCCCGGCCGGCCCTCGGCGCAGCGGGGGCACGGAGGCTCGATGCCCCTGACCTTGCAGCCCAACGCAGGTTCGATGACGACGCGGCTGCCGTCGTCCAGGGTGCCCACGATCTCGTGCCCGGGAACGAACGGATAGCTGGTCAGAGGGTCGAGGTACAACGACGCGTGGCCGCCGATCGCGGCGAGGTCGGAGCCGCAGATGCCGCTGAGGGTTGGCAGCACGCGCAGCCAATCGCGCGCGGGCAGCTCCGGTTCTGGGACGTCGCCCAGCTTGAGCATCGAAAGTGCACTCGTGGCGACATCGGGACGCCCGCCCGACGCCTTGACGATGGCGAACGCGGGAATCGAGCGGACGTACTGAAGGGCTAACACTTCAGCGCCTCACGGCCTCTCGATATTCCGGCGAGCGCGGGTCCGGCATCGGCAGGCGCCAGTTTCCCGGCGCCATGCGCCACCGCTCGATTCGCCAGCCACGCTGGCCTGCCACCTGCGACAGGCGCGCGTCGGGGTTCACCGCCACCGGCGTGCCCACCAGATCGAGCATGCCCAGGTCCGACAGCGAGTCCGCGTATGCAAAGCTCTCCGCCAGCACGATGCCGTTGCGGGCCGCGTACTCCTCCAGGAGCGTGCCGCGCGCCTCTCCCGCCGGCGGAGGTGATTCGAGATCCCCCGTCAGCCTTCCGTCCTTCACGAGCAGATGCGCGCAGTCGACCTCGACCTCGAGCAGGTCGGCCAGCGGCTGCACGACGACATCGAGCGCGCCCGTCAGGAGCAGCACGCGATGCCCGGCCCGCTTGTGCTCGCGAATGCGGCGCATGCCTTCCGGATAGATGCGGCGCAACGTCACGGCGTCGAGCGCCTCTCGGCCCAGGCCCTTCATCACCTCGTAATCGAGTCCTTTGTACTCCCGGTAGAACGTGCGCTGGAAGTCGGCGCGCGACCGGCGCTCCAGGTACAGCCATCGAGGCGCCTCGCGAAGCATCTGGGCCATGAACGACGGCCAGTCCTCCAGCGGCTGCGCGCGAAGTCGCATCCACAGGAAGTACTCGACGATGTTCGTCTCGACCAGCGTGCCGTCGACGTCGAACACGGCCAGCACGTCCGACCGACCCGCACGCCGGTCGATGGCGGCGCGCACCGAGCTGGTCTCCGGCTTCACCGCGGTACTCCCGGTCGGTTGCTTTCCCTTGCGAACCACGGTCTCCGCGCGGGACATTCGAACGACCGTCGGCATATGCACGTCCTGGAAGTAGTGATTCCAGTCATACAGAGCCGGGTCAAACGGAAATTGCTTGCGTTCGTCCGCTGGAACCTTTTCCCACACCTCCATGACGTGGCGTGTATCGAAGATGCAGTCGACCTCCGTGTACACGCCGTAGAGCTGGATGAGGTTGACGGCGCGTTCCAACCGCTCACGCTCCGCA
>DATCPW010000129.1:0-3355 GCA_036569865.1 Candidatus Dormiibacterota bacterium | reverse complement strand
GCCAGTCCGACAGCGTCAGCGAGCTTTGCGTGCAGCTCCACGGCATCCTGGGCGCGCAGCGCTCCCATCGACTCAATGCCCAGCCGGCGGATGACCGGCAGCTGCCGCTCCATTCCTGACACCTCGAGGAGCGTGCACTGGTGCGCAAACTCGAGCAATCGCTCGGGCGTGATGCCGGTCTTCTTGGAGAGCCGCTCGCGGTCGATTCCAAGCGACGTGCGGTGCAAGAGCTGGTTGGTGTGCTGGATGCCGCGCGAGCGCAAGCGGCGCACGTCGTCTTCCGAGATCCCGCGAAGGTACTCCAGCGTCCTGTACATAGATAAAGGATATGCGGCCAAGCGCCGCACACCATTGGCGAGTGCCTGCTTCTCGTATAATTTCGAAAAGCCCGCCGCCATTGGAGTAAGCACACCCTGAATCAGAGTCGGCTCGCAACCCGCGGAGTGGTACCCGGGGAGCAGTCTGGCCTCCAGGTTGGCCAGTCTGGACTCCAGATAGGAATAGGACGGTACGCACGCCGCTCTTATGGTTTCGACGAGGTGGCGCTCGTACCCGGTGGCGTAACCCTCAACCCCGACGAGGTCGACATCTCGTTCGTTTTGGGTGAGCGCCTCAAGCTTCCGATCCCGATCTGGGGTTCTGCCATGGACGGCGTCGTCGATGTCGAATTTGCCATCGCGATGGGCAAGCTCGGCGGGATCGCAGTCCTGAACCTTGATGGAGTCCACGCTCGCTACGAAGACTCCGCTCCCATCATCAAGCGGATCGCAGAGGCGGACAAAGCCCACGTCAACGCCCTCCTCAAGGAGGTCTATCGCGAGCCGGTCAAGCCCAAGCTCATCTCAGAACGCATCAATGCGATCAAGGCTGCCGGCGTTGCATGCGCCGTCTCGACGATCCCTGCCCGCGCCGAAGAGCGCGCCGAGCTGGCTCAGAAAGCTGGCGCCGACGTCCTCGTCGTCCAGGGCACCGTGCTCACCGCGCGCCATTCGTCCAAGTCATATCACCAGCTCTCCTTTGAACAGCTCGTGAGGGCCTGCGACATCCCCGTCGTCGTCGGCAACTGCGTGCATTACGAGACTGCGCTGGAGTTGATGGAGACCGGCATTGCGGGGATCCTCGTCGGCGTCGGACCAGGTGCTGCATGCACGACTCGAGGCGTGCTCGGCGTCGGCGTGCCGCAGGTGACCGCCACCGCGGATGTCGCGGCAGCGCGCGATGAGCACATGCGGCGTGGCGGTCGGCGCGTCGCTGTCATCACCGACGGCGGCATGCGCATCGGCGCGGATGTCTGCAAGGCATTCGCTTCAGGGGCCGACGCCGTCATGATCGGGACGCCGCTCGCTGGCGCCGAGGAGTCGGCGTCCAAGGGCTTCAACTGGGGCATGGCGACACCTGATCCCAATCTGCCGCGGGGCACGCGCATCCACGTCGGCACCAAGGCAACTCTCAAGGAGATCCTGCTCGGGCCTGCTCGTGTCGATGACGGTTCGCAGAACTTTGCGGGGGCTCTTCGCTCTGCGCTGGGTGTGTGCGGGGCCAATGACATCGCGGAGTTCCAGCATGTCGAGATGGTGATCGCGCCGTCGATCACGTCAGAGGGCAAGAGCTTCCAGCAGGCGCAGCACGTGGGGATGGGGAAGGGCTGAGCAAGACTGCCACCGCCGCCCGGCCCCGCAAGGAGACCAAGGGCGGCGCCCGGGCACAGACGGTACTTGTCCTGGACTTCGGCTCGCAATTCAGCCAGCTGATCGCGCGGCGTGTGCGCGAGGCCCACGTCTATTGCGAGCTGGTGCCTGGGACGACTCCGTGGGCGGAGCTGAAAGAGCGCCACCCAGCCGGCCTGATCCTCAGCGGCGGCCCCTCCAGCGTCTATGAGCCCGGCGCGCCGCAGGTGGATCCGGAAGCTCTGCGAGCAGGCGTCCCCGTGCTCGGGATCTGCTATGGCATGCAGCTCATCGCCCACCATCTCGGCGGCAAGGTCGATCCCGGCCAGGCTCGCGAGTACGGACCCGCCCTTCTCGCGGTGCGGGAGCCGAACGGCCTGTTCAAGGGCTTGAACTCCGAGCTGCCTGTCTGGATGAGTCACGGGGACCACGTCAGCGAGCTGCCTCCAGGGTTTCACTCGCTCGCGTCCAGCGGCAACTCGCCGGTGGCCGCGTTCACCAATGGCCACGGAATCTTCGGCATCCAGTTCCACCCGGAGGTCGTGCATACGCCCAGCGGCAGGGAGGTGCTGCGCAACTTCCTTTACGGCGTGTGCAAGTGCGATGCGTCGTGGACCGCGGGGTCCTTCATCGCGGAGGCGATCGAGAGCATTCGCGCCCAGGTCGGGACCGGTCGCGTGATCTGCGCCCTGTCGGGCGGCGTCGACTCGGCAGTCGCCGCGACGCTCGTCCATCGCGCAATCGGCGACCAGCTGACATGCGTGTTCGTCAACAACGGCCTCCTGCGCAAGGAGGAGCCGGAGCGGGTGCTCGCGGTCATGCACGGCAACCTGGACATGAACATCAGGTACGTCGATGCGACCGACAGGTTCCTCGACGCACTGCGCGGTGTGATCGACCCCGAGCAGAAGCGGCGCATTGTTGGGCGGGAGTTCATCACCGTCTTCGAAGCCGAGGCGCTGAGCCTCGGACACATCGACTTCCTCGCCCAGGGCACCCTCTATCCCGACGTCATCGAGTCGACCGCCGCAGATGTCTCCTCCACAGCCGTCAAGATCAAGACCCATCACAACGTCGGCGGACTTCCGCCAGGTCTTCGCTTTCAGCTCATTGAACCGCTGCGCTATCTCTTCAAGGACGAGGTGCGATCGGTGGGGATGGAGCTCGGAATGCCCGAGGAGATGGTCTACCGGCAGCCGTTCCCTGGTCCAGGATTATCGATCCGGTGCCTCGGCGAGGTCACCGCGGAACGGCTGGAGATCCTGCGCAACGCCGACTGGGTTGTCGTCGACGAGATCAAGCGCAACGGCCTGTATCGACAGGTGTGGCAGTCGTTTGCGGTGCTGACGCCGCTCGAGACAGTCGGCGTGATGGGCGATTACAGGACGTACGCCAACGTGGTGGCTATCCGTGTCGTCACCAGCGAAGATGCGATGACCGCAGATTGGGCGCGTGTCCCTTACGAGGTTCTCGCTCGCATCAGCAACCGGATCGTGAATGAGGTGAAGGGCGTCAACCGAGTCGTCTTCGACATCACGAGCAAGCCGCCCGGCACCATCGAGTGGGAATAGCCTGGGGTAGGGCCGGAGATGCCAGCCGGATCTTCGGCGCCCATGCGGCCCATCTGCGTTGTTGCGGCCTCCGTTGCTCGCTTACGCATCAATGATGCGCGCGCTCCGCTACTCGGC
>DATCPW010000128.1:0-3194 GCA_036569865.1 Candidatus Dormiibacterota bacterium | reverse complement strand
GGAGCGCATTTTCGCGCAACCGTTGGACGCGGACGTGATGGTTCAGATAAGACAACAGCTGGCTCTCGAGCTGATGCGAGAGGCCGACATCGCCACGGTGCAAGAGGTCGAGCGCGAGATCTTTTCCACCCCGTGGCCGCGGAACGCCTACTACCGCGAGCTGGCCTCTCGCTCCAGCGCTCATTATCTGGTCCTGCGCCAGGAGGGCCCTGTCGAAAAGCCGGCTGGCGTCGAAAGCCCCGATTTCGACCCGAGCATCGTCGGGTACGGCGGGATGTGGCGCATGTACGACGAAGCGCACGTCACGACGATCGGGGTCCGCCACGATCTTCAACATCGCGGCTACGGCCGCGTCGTGTTCGCGGGCCTGGTGCAGGCGGCTTACGACATGGGCGCGAAATGGGTGACGCTCGAGGTGCGAACGTCCAACGAGAACGCGATGAAGATGTATGAGGCGTTCGGCTTCAAGGTCATCGGTCGGCGCAAGGGTTACTACACGGACAACGGCGAGGACGCGATCGTGATGTGGTCGGACTCGATCCAGTCGCCTCGCTTCCGTCGCGCGTACGAAACCAACCTCGAGCGGATTGACTCCGACGTACGCGGCCTGCGCCGCGACCTGATCACAAAAGATCAATAGGGCAGACTTCCCCGCCCTCTGGGGCCCCCGCGCCGAAGGCGCGGGAGAGCCCGCGAAGCCGGGGGGATGGGGATGTCCAGCACAGCACTAACTCTGGCGATTGAAACAAGCTGTGATGAAACGTCGGTAGCGGTGGTTGCCGGCGGCCGGCGCGTCCTCTCCAACGTCATCCACTCGCAGGTCGACCTGCACGCCGAGTTCGGGGGCGTGGTGCCCGAGCTCGCCGCGCGCGACCACCTCGAGCGCCTGCCGCACCTCCTTGACCTGAGCCTTCAGCGTGCCGGTGTCGGACGTGACGACCTCGACCTCGTTGCTGTCACTCGTGGTCCGGGCCTCGCGGGCTGCTTGCTCGTTGGCGTGGGCCTCGCCGAAGGCTTGGCCGTCGCCTGGTCGCGCCCGGTGACCGGCGTGAACCACCTCTGGGGCCACATCTATGCGGCGATGCTTGCCCGCCCGGATCTCGAGCCGCCCCTGCTGGGCCTCGTCGTGAGCGGCGCCCACTCTGACCTCGTGCTGATGCCGCAGCACGGGCGGTTCGAGGTGATCGGCCGCACCCGGGACGACGCCGCCGGCGAGGCTTTCGACAAGGCCGCCAGGATGCTGGGTCTCGGTTACCCCGGCGGGCCGGCGCTCGACCGGCTGGCACGGACGGGGCGGCCGGAGCGGCAGCCGCTGCCGCGGCCCTCGCTCCCCGGGCTCGAATACAGCTTCAGTGGCCTCAAGACAGCTCTCCTCTACCGCCTGCGCGACCTCGGGGATGGCGCCGGGCCCGAGGAGCGGGCCGACCTCGCCGCGTCTTTCGAGCAATCGGTGGTGGAGTCCCTGCTCGAGAAGCTCGACACGGCGCTCTCCAGGACGGGCTGCTCAGAGGTGGTCGTATGCGGCGGGGTGGCCGCGAACACCCTGCTGCGGAGGCGAGCGGCCGAGGTGGTGGGGGACAGGGCGCGCTTGACGATGCCGCCTCTGGACCTTTGCACCGACAATGCGGCGATGATCGCAGCGGCGGCCCACTTTGCGGTGGAGGCCGGCGGCCTCCAGCCAACCACCGTCGACCCGTCCCTGAGCTGGTAGCCGGAGAATAGGGGCGTGGGCGTCAAAGGCTGGGAGGTCGTTTTCCGCGGTGATCGCCTGCAGGCCGACCTCCTCGCGGCTGTGCTGGAGGCGAACGGCCTCCGAGCCGAGGTGTTCGGCGACACTGCCTACTCGTACGCCATCAACTTCACCGAGGCCCGGGTCATGGTCCCGGCCGACCAGCTCAGCACGGCCGAAGACCTGATTCGGAAGGCCCAGGCCGAGATCTCGAGCCCGCCCGAGGTTTAGCCCCGGACTCCAGGCGGTAGTAGTATTAGCAGTCGAACCCCCCGAGTGCTAAGCGCTCGGGCCTGGGGAGTGCTAACACCAAACAGTCACCTGAGGAGGGGCGTACATGAATCTAAAACCGCTGGGCGATCGCGTAGTGGTCAAGCCGTCCGACAAAGAGGAAAAGACCAAGAGCGGGATCTTGCTTCCTGACACCGCCAAGGAGAAGCCCCAGGAGGGCACCGTTCAGGCAGTGGGCACCGGAAGGGTCCTGGACAACGGCACCAAGGTGCCGATGGAGCTCAAGGTCGGCGACAAGATCCTTTACGCGAAGTACGCGGGCAACGAATTCAAGATCGACGACATCGAGTACCTGATCGTCTCCGAGAAAGACGTGCTCGCGGTAGTTGGCGCAAACGGCAAGAAATAAAGGAAAGAGGGAAAACAAAATATGGCGAAGACAGTCACATTTGACGTAGAGGCCCGACAAGCCCTGAAGAAGGGCATCGACATCGTGGCCTCGTCAGTACGCATCACGCTCGGCCCCAAGGGCCGCAACGTGGTCCTCGAGAAGAAGTTCGGCGCCCCGACCGTCACCAACGACGGTGTGACGATCGTGCGCGAGATCGAGCTCAAGGACCCGATGGAGAACACCGGCGCGCAGCTGCTGCGTGAGGTCGCTACCAAGACCAACGACGTAGCCGGCGACGGCACGACCACCGCCACTCTGCTGGCGCAGACGATGATCAACGAAGGCTTCCGCAACGTCACCGCGGGCGCCAACCCGATGCAGCTGAAGATCGGAATCGAGAAGGCCGTCGAGGCCGTCGTCGAAGAGATCAAGAGGCTTTCCGTTCCCGTCAAGGGACACGAGGATGTCGCTCACGTAGCGGCGATCTCGAGCCAGAGCGAGCAGATCGGCAACCTCATCGCCGACGCGATGGACAAGGTTGGCAAGGACGGCGTCATCACCGTCGAAGACAACCAGACGATGACGACCGAGCTCGAAGTCGTCGAGGGCATGCAGTTCGACCGCGGCTACAGCTCGGCCTACATGGTCACCAACCCTGACCGCATGGAGGCTGTGCTCGAGGAGCCGTTCGTGCTGATCACGGACCGCAAGATCTCGGCCATCCAGGACCTGCTCCCCGTTTTGGAGCGCGTGGTCCAGCAGGGCAAGCCCCTGCTGATCGTCGCCGAGGACGTCGAGGGCGAGGCGCTTGCCACCCTGGTCGTCAACAAGCTGCGCGGTACC
>DATCPW010000127.1:0-7056 GCA_036569865.1 Candidatus Dormiibacterota bacterium | reverse complement strand
CTTCGCCCCGAACTCGAGCGCGCTGACGGGGACCCGCTCGTCGGCCGCGTGGATCGTGGTCGAGCCGTTGAAGTCGGTGGGATTGTTGAGCGGCAGGAACCCATAGGTGCGTATCCCGAGCCTGGCGAAATGGCGAGCGTCGGTGCCGCCCGTGACGAGGAATGGCAGCGGAACGCAGCCGGGGTCCGCCTCGCGGAGGATTGAAGCGAGCAGGTCCATTTGCGAAAGGTCGACCTCCGGCTGGGCCGGCCCGACCAGCTGCACTACCAGCTGTGGCTCGGGTCCGATCACCTCGCGGAGCTCGCGGAGCATGTCCTCGGGGCCGAAACCTGGAAGCAGCCTGCCGTCCAGCTGAACCGACACCTCGCTCGGTATCACGTTGACCTTCAATCCGCCGCTCACGATCGTCGCGTTGACCGTGTTGTGAAGCGCTGCGTCGAGGTTGCGACCCAGCGGACCGAGTTCGGACAGCGCCGCGTCCGCCAGCACCGGGTCGAGGAGCGACGCCATGCGCTGTTTCCACGGCTCATCGAGCGCATCGCGCATGCCCTCCAGCAGCAACCTGACCGGAGGTGTGATGTGCACGGGCAGGCGCGCGGTGTCGAGCGTCGTCAGCAGCGCGCCCAACTTCGCCATCGCGCCTCCATGCGCCGGGATCGAGCCATGGCCTCCGGGACCGCGCAGCGTCGCGAGAATCTGGCAGCCGCGCTTCTCCGAAACCATGATCGGGTAGAAGCGCTTGCCTCCCAGGTGCTGCACGACGCCTCCCGACTCGCCGATGCCGTGCTTGATACCCGTGAAGAGCTCCGGATGCTTGTCGACGAGGAACTTCGCGCCCTGGTTGCCACCAGCCTCTTCGTCCGCGAGCACCGCGAGCACGAGGTCGCCAGGGGCGCCCCCCTTCGCCTTCGCCTTCAGCATGGCGTTGACCATCATCGCCACGCCACCCTTCATATCGAGAGCGCCCCTACCCCATAGGTAGCCGTCGACGATCTCTCCGCCAAACGGCTTGTGAGCCCAGTCCTGGTTGACGGTGGTGACAACATCGACGTGGCCCTGGAGCAGGAACGGAGGAGCCTCGCCCCTCCCCTTCAACCGCGCCACGAGATTGGAGCGGCCGCGCGAATTCTCATAACGCTGGCTTGATATGCCGGCCTCATCGAGGACCCGCTCGATCAGCTCGACCGCGATGTCCTCTTGGCCTGGCGGGTTGGTGGTGTCGAGCTGGATCAGGTCACGAGTCAGGTCAACGACAAACGGCATATCGGGCACTGGGCCAATTTAGCTGATCGACGTTTCTTTCAAACGCCGTGCGATCGCCTCGTTCAGTGCTGGGTGACGCTCGAATCCTGGATCTGCCTCCAGGACACGCTCAACTTCCTGCCTGACCTCGCTCAGCAACTCGGGCTGCTCAAGAGCTTGCATCGCTACATCCGAGATGCCGTGCTGATGCGGACCCATGAGCTCCCCCATCCCCCGGATTCTCATGTCCTCCAACGCCAACCTGAAGCCGTCGTGGATTCTCTTTACCAGTTCGAGTCGGTCTATCACCGGTTGCGATGAATCGTCAGATAGCAGCAAGCAGTGACTCTCCCCCGCCCCACGCCCCACACGGCCGCGAAACTGATGGAGCTGCGCCAGTCCGAAACGCTCCGCGCCTTCGATCATCATCACAGTCGCGTTGGGCACGTCGACTCCCACCTCAACGACGGCGGTGGCGACGAGGACCTGGGTGTCGCCCCTCACGAAAGCGCTCATCACGTCGTCCTTCGTCTTGAGGCGTCCGTGCACGAGGTCCATTCGGAGGTCGGGAAACACCTCAGTGCGAAGGCGATCGAACTCCGCCGTGGCAGAGCGTGCGACGAGCACCTCCGATTCCTCGATGAGCGGACAGATGACAAAGGCCTGGCGTCCTAGCCCCACCTGCGTGCGAACCAGCTCGTAGGCGCGCTGCCTGCCCTCCGGCCCCAGGACGTCTGTCTGAACAGGGGTGCGGCCCGGAGGCATCTCGTCGATCACAGAGACGTCCATCTCACCGTAGCGAGCCAGCGCGAGTGTCCGCGGGATTGGCGTGGCAGTCATGGCGAGGAAGTGCGGTCTCCCGCGGCCCTTGCCACGCAGCAGCTCGCGCTGGCGGGTGCCGAACCGATGCTGCTCGTCCACGATCGCAAGCCCGAGGTTCGCCAGCTCCACATCCTCTTCTATCAATGCATGCGTGCCGACCACGAGAGCGCAATGTCCGGACGCAGCCGCGGACCTGACACGCCTACGCTCGGCGGCGCTCTGGCCGCTCACGAGGAGCTCGACGGTCAGATCAGGAAAGGTCTCCTCTAGGTACGAGCGGAACTTGTGTAGATGCTGGCGCGCCAGAATTTCGGTGGGCGCCATGACCACGGATTGGAAGCCTGCTGCGTGCGCCATCGCCACGCAGGCGGCGGCCACTGCCGTCTTGCCGGAGCCGACATCACCATTGAGAAGCCGGTTCATCGGCACCGGCCGGCTCATGTCTTTGAACGCCTCCCAGGTGGAGCGGCGCTGGGCCCTGGTGAGCTCGAAGCCGAGACCCGACTTGAAGGCTTCGATTACGTCCTGGCGGTAAGGGATTGCCTCGGCGGGCTCAGCGGCGATGCCGGCTCTCATCAATGCGAAGGCAGCCTGCAGCTCGAACAGCTCGGCGAAAGCCATCCGCTGGCGCGCCATCTTCCATTCGCCCTGGTCGTCCGGTTGGTGGCCTAGCCGGACCGCTTGGGCGACTGGCATCAGGTGATGGCGTTCACGCACGTCGTCGGGAAGGACATCGTCCAGATCGGCAGCCAACGGGAGGATGGTTTCGATCCACTCGACAATCCTCTTCGAGCTGAGCCCTTTGACCAGGTGATACCTCGGCATGAGGTCGCGCAATCGCTTTGGGCCCGACGCGCTGACTTTCTCCTGCAACGGGTTCCGCATCTCGAAAACGCCGAACCTGGCTTTGACCATCCCGGCGACAGCGACGCGCTCGCCCGTGGGGAGCTGCTTGGCCATGTATGCCTGGTTGAACCAGACCAACTTCAAGACCCCGCCCGCATCGTCTTTGAGCGTGGCCTCGGTCAGCTGCATCTTCTTGTACTTCGAGCGTTTGGCCGAGATCGCGTCGATAGTGCCGATCACCGTCGCCTGCTTGCCGTCGATGAGGTTTGCCACTGCAGTCGGCTCTCCGTACTCGTCCCAGCCGAACGGCAGGTGCATGAGGAGGTCGCGAACAGTGAAGATGCCGAGCTTGGCGAGCCTATTGGCGTCCGCCGGTCCCACCTTGGGGATCTCGGTGACTGGGGAACCTAGTCCGACCGACACCCTATGCGGTTGTACGGCGATCAGCTGCGCCCAGCGCGCTGCCGCGCCTCGAGGGTCGTCGCGTAGACGATCTGTGCCGCGAGCGCGATGGCGATCACGAACGCAATGCCGGACACGTGGACGCGGCTGAGCACGAACCAGCCGATCCCAAGGATCCCGACGCTAACGGCGGTCTGCGCCCAGTCGCCGACAAAGAGGCCGATCACCTCCGCGGCGGCCGCCCGGAGGAATCTCACGCCATCACCGGCCGGCGCCTGCGGATCATCATCACCGCCACGCGCGACGCCCCGAAGTAGATGGCGGCGATACCCAGCACCGAGACGAGATCGAGCGGCCACGTGGCGCCCATGCCCTCCGCGGCCCAGAACGTGCCGATGCTGGCCAGGATGACACCGACTGCGTACTTCAGCGTGTTCTCAGGCACCTGCGCAAGCGGCTTGCGAACGACCACGCCGATGACGGCGATCACGATCATCGCCAGCAAACCTCCGGCGACTGCGATGGGCAGCCCACCGCTGCCGCTGGTCCCGCCGACGGCGACGACGATAAAGACGACCTCCATGCCCTCGAGGAAGACGCCTTTCAGCGCGATGGTGAAGGCGACCCAATCCTGTCGCAGCAGACTCCCGTGAAGCTCTTTCACCGTGTCCTCGTAGGACTTGTTCTCGTCATGCATGGCGATGACGCCCGCGGACCGCAGGATCGCCTTGTGCAGCCAACGCATGCCGAACAGAACGATCAGGGTGCCGATGATGAGCTTGAGCGTGAGCTCGGGCACGCGGGTGACGATCAGCTGCCCGAAGATAAACACCAGGACGGCGAGCGCGACCAGTGCCACGACCGTGCCGTAGAGGGGTGACCGCCACCCTCTGGTAAGGCCGACCGCCAGCACGATGGTGAGGGCCTCGACCGATTCGACGGCCGACCCCAGGAACGCTGCCCCGAATGTCAGAACCTGCGAGTACACGTGTCCAAAAAGCTTATAAGGGTTTAATGGGGTTATGAAGCCCGGGCTTTACAGCGAGGATTCGATCACTCGTCGGGTCAACCGCGAGAACGTCCTCTTTCTCGGGGGCGGGCGGGCGCTCCTCATGCAGCTGGCGCATCCCAAGGTGGCGGCGGGGGTGGACGAGCACTCGGACTTTCGCACACATCCGCTGCGCCGGCTGCGCAGGACGATCCTCATGACGATGGCGATCGTCTTCGGCGATCGGGAGACCGCGCTGGCGGCGGCGCGCGGCGTCAACCAGGTCCATTCACGCGTGAAGGGCCAAGACTATCGGGCGCTCGACCCCGACCTGCTGCTCTGGGTCCATGCGACGCTGATGGACACGGCGCTCATCACCTACGAGACCTTTGTCAAGCCGCTGCTGCCGTTCGAGCGCGAGGACTTCTACCAGGAGTTCAAGCTGCTGGGCGAATTGCTCGGCATCCCTGGAGACAGGTTTCCCGCGACGCTGCGGGATTTCGACGCCTATCTGCTCGAGATGATGGAAGGCGGAACGCTCCACGTCGATGCCAGGGCACTCGCGCTCGCGAAGCTGGTGCTGCGGCCGCCCACCCGCTTGCTGCCAGGTCCCGCGATGATCCCGATGGAGGTGATCACCGCCGGCCTGCTGCCGCCCATCCTGCGGAGCCAATACGGGCTTGCGTGGGGCGCCGGCCAGCAGAGGGCCTACAGGGTCGCGGTGCGCACGCTGCCGCGCATCGTCGCGCTGACGCCGCCGGTGTTCCGTGTGTGGCCGCTACCGGGCCGGAATGTGAAGCTCGCTACTTCTTGATGTAGACGAGCCCCAGCGCCTTCGGTCCGGTGTGCGTGCCCAACACCGAGCCGATCTGGCCGATCGGGATCTCATGGTCGGGCAGCTCTTTGCGCAGGCCGGCCGCAATCTGCTCGGCTTCGTCCGCCGCCTGGGCGTGGACGACAGCCACGTGCTCCACCGGTAGATCGTTCCTGAAGAACTCGATCATCCGCGGGATCGCGCGCGCCCTCGTGCGGACTCGCTCGACCGGCTTGATCTCGCGGTCGGCCACCAGGAGGAGCGGCTTGACGTTGAGCATGGTCCCGACCACGGCTGCCGCGCGGCTCATGCGCCCGCCCATCTCGAGGTACTTCAGCGTGTCGAGCAGCGCCAGCACCCGGCATTGCGGCACGCGCTGCTGCACAGCTTCCGTGGCCTGCTCCAGGCTCTCGCTTTGCGCTGCCATCCGGCACAGGAAAGCCATCGGAAACGTCACCGTCTCGCTGTCGATGACGTTCACCTTGAAGCCCTCGACCGATTGAGCGCCGACCCGCGCCGCCTCCGCTGTCGCAGAAAGCTGTGCGCCGATATGGATCGAGATGCAGCCATCGTGATCCTTCGCCAGCCGCTCGTAGACCTCCGCGAACTCTCCTGGGGAAGGGGCTGACGTGGTGGGCAGCTTCGTGGCCGCGGACAGCTTGCGAAAGAACTCCTCGTTGTCGATATCGACGCCGTCACGAAAGGTCTCGGTGCCGAACAGAACCTTCAGCGGGACGACCTCGATGTCGTACCGATCGCGCCACTCTTTGGGTAGGTCGGCGGTGGAATCCGTGACCACCGCGAAGCTTCGCTTCAGCGTCGTTACTCGACCGACAGGATGAACGGGTAATGCTGCTGGCCGCCCTGCTGCACCTCGACCTCGAGGCCGGGGAAGCTCGACTGGATTGAAGACTTGAGGCTTGCGAGCTCGTCGTCGCTGGCGCCCTCGCCGCGGTAAACCGTCACCAGCTCATATGAGTCAGGGCCGAGCTTGCCCAGCGCCCGTTTGACGACATCGGCGTAGTCGGCCCCGGCAAACTCGAGCTTCTCGTTGATGAGCCCGATAACGTCGCCCTTCTTGACCTTGAGACCGTTGGAGCGGGTGTCGCGAACCGCATGAGTGACCTCGATGGTCTGCACCCGCTCGGCCTCCGCCTTCATCGTCGCCACATTCTCGGCGCCGGTGCGATCGGGCCGGAAGGCGACGACGGCGGCCACGCCTTCAGGCACGCTGTGGGTCTCGACGATGTGCACCTTCTTCTGAGTGAGCCCCGTCACCTGCTTGGCGGCAAGAATGACGTTGCGATTGTTCGGAAGAAGGATCACCTCCTGGTAGGGCAGCGACTCGATCGCTATGAGCATGTCCTGCGTGCTCGGGTTCATTGACTGGCCGCCCTCGACGATCGCATCGACGCCGAGGCCTCGAAATATTTCGACCAGCCCGCTGCCCGCGACCACTGCGACGAGGCCGGCCCCGTTCGGCCTGGGCGGCTTGGCGGCCACTCCGTTGCCTTCGATGATTCGCTTGTGCTGAGTGGACATGTCGCCGACGTTGAGCTTCAGCAGCTTTCCATAGCCACCGGCAAGCGTGATCACGCGACTCGGGTCGTCGGTGTGGACGTGCACCTTGACCAGCTCGGGCTCGCCGACGACGAGCACGGAGTTGCCGAGCGCCTCGATCTGATTTCGAATTGCGTCGAGGTCCAGGCCGCTGCCTTCGATCAAGAACTCCGTGCAGTAGCCCCAGCCGCCTTCAGGCAGGTCGAGCACAACCTGTGACGGCTGCGCCCTTGGCGCTGTATGGCTTATCGCCGCGGCGAACGCCGACTCCTCGACTGTCTTCAGCATCCCCTCGAGGATTATCTGCAGGCCGAAACCACCGGCGTCGACCACGCCTGCCTCGCGAAGAATCTGCAGCTGGCTGGGGGTCTTCAAGACAGCG
>DATCPW010000126.1:0-1818 GCA_036569865.1 Candidatus Dormiibacterota bacterium | reverse complement strand
GAGCTGGCCGAAGGTGGGGTGGCCTTCGGGGAGTACAGGCTGGAATTCGACACTGCGCATTACTTCCAGGAGCACGGCGATACCGAGTTCTACCCGGAGGTTGCCGTGGTATTCACAGTCGCGGACTCCCGCGAGCACTTCCATATCCCGCTTCTCCTCAGCCCGTTCGGGTACAGCACATATAAAGGAACGTGAGCCCATGACCATTCGGTTGGGCTCGAACCAGTACGGCAAGGCCGAGACCCACCTGGTTCGGGTGACGAAAGGCGGACCTTTCGGCTCCGTTCACGAGATCAAGGACATCATCGTCAGCGTCGCGCTCTCGGGCGATTTTGCCGGCAGTCACCTGACCGGCGACAACAGCAACATCGTGACCACCGATACCCAGAAGAACACCATCTATGCGTTCGCGAAGGACGAGCCGATTGGCGAGATCGAGCAATTTGCGTTGCGGCTCGCGCGCCATTTCGCGCACGACTTTCCGGCGGTGCAGAGGTCGCGCGTGTCGATCGAGGAGTACCCGTGGTCGCGAATCGAGGTTGACGGAAAGCCTCATCCGCACTCCTTCGTCCGCACCGGAACCGAGAAGCGTCTCGCCACCGTCACCTGCGCCGGAGAGAGCGAGTGGGTGGTCGCGGGTCTCAGCGACCTGGTGCTGCTGAAGTCGACAGGGTCCGAGTTCTTCGGTTACCCGAGAGACCAGTACACGACCCTCGCGGAGACCCACGACAGGGTGCTGGCGACCGACGTCGTCGCGCGATGGCGCTACGGACAGAAGGACGTAAATTGGGCCGAGGCTTTCGCGGCCACGCGCAAGCAGCTGATCGAGACTTTCGCCTCCAAGCACAGCCTTGCCTTGCAGCAGACCCTTTATGCGATGGGTGAAGCGGTCCTGACCGCGCGGCCGGAGATCGCGGAGATCCGCCTGTCGATGCAGAACAAGCATCACTACGTGGTCGACCTAGCTCCATTCGGCCTGGACAACCAGAACGAGGTGTTTTACGCCTCCGACCGGCCGTATGGGCTCATCGAGGGGACTGTGACCCGGGACGACGAATCCGCCGACCCAGCCTGGTGATGGAGTTTCTTCAACCCTCGACCTGGTCTGAAGCCCTGCAGATGAAATCTGCGCATCCCGAAGCGATGCCCATTGCCGGGGGGACCGATGTGATGGTGGAGATCAACCTCGACCGCCACCGGCCAGAGGCGATCATCGACCTGACCCGCATCCAAGAGCTCACCGAGTGGGGGATGGAGGCGGGCTGGCTCCGCATCGGAGCCGGGGTCACCTACGCACGGATCATCGGCGAGCTCGGCGATCGCCTCCCTGGTTTGAAGATGGCGTCCCGCACCGTGGGTTCACCGCAGATCAGGAACCGCGGCACCGTTGGCGGCAACCTCGGGTCTGCCTCGCCTGCGGGCGACGCGCACCCGCCTCTGCTGGCCAGCGACGCCGTGGTCGAGCTGGCGTCCACGAGTGGGACCCGCCGTCTACCGGCGCGCGAGTTCTTCACTGGCCCAAAACGGAATGCGATGAGAAACGACGAGCTCATCGCGGCGTTCCTCGTGGCGCCCGCGAGCGGCCCTCAACAATTCAGCAAGGTCGGCACGCGGAACGCCATGGTGATCGCCGTCTGCTCATTTGCGCTCGCGCTCGATCCTCAGCGCCGGCACATCGGCACCGGCATCGGCTCCGCTGCGCCGACTCCGGTGATCGCGGCCGAGGCCGAACGTTTCCTGGAGGGTGTGCTGGACGAAGGCGGGCTATGGGAGAAACCCGCGCCCGTGGAGGCCAGCGCGCTCGCACGTTTCGGCGAG
>DATCPW010000125.1:0-3273 GCA_036569865.1 Candidatus Dormiibacterota bacterium | reverse complement strand
CCACCGCCTCGACATCGCGTGGATCCAGCTGCAACGTGGGGCTGAGGATCGTGCCGTCGAGGTCGAGGGCTAAAAGCCGGTACCGACCCGCGGCCGCTACTTTTTGACCTCTGGGTTCAACAGGTTCGGTGGCCTGCCGCCACGAGCCGCAGTGGCCATGTTCCTGGCCGCCATCGCGGACATCTCGGATCGAGTGCGAACGGTGGCGGACGAGATGTGCGGAGCGAGCACCACGTTCGGCATCGGGAGCAAGCCTGGGTGCACCGCCGGCTCCCGCTCGTAGACGTCCATCCCGACGCCGGCGATCTTCTTGGCCGTCAATGCTTCGACGAGAGCAGCTTCGTCGACCACAGGCCCACGTGAGGTATTGATGAGGATCGCGGTTCTCTTCATCTGGCCGAACTGCGCCGCGCTGAGCATGTGGTGAGTCTGCTGGGTCAGCGGCACATGGACCGAGACGAAGTCGGATTCCGCCAGCAACCTGCCGAGGTCAGCCCGCGCAACGCCCAACTGCTGTTCTGCGTCTGGCGGGAGCGGCTGTGGGTCGTAGTACAGCACTCGCATGTTGAAGCCCTTGGCGCGGTGTGCGACCCCGCGGCCGATGCGGCCGATCCCGATCAAACCCAGGGTGGCGCCGAACACGTCCGCGCCGAGCATCATGTCGATCGCCCAACCCTTGAACCGTCCCTGGCGGGTGAAGCTGTCAGCTTCGACGATCCTGCGTGCGGTGGCCATCAGCAAGGTGAAGGCGAAGTCGGCTGTCGCGTCGTCAAGCACGCCGGGCGTGTTGGTGACCATCACCTTGTGCGCCGTGGCGGCTGCCACGTCGATGTTGTCGAAACCAACAGCGACGTTGCTGACGATCTTGAGCCCTGGTGTTGAGAGCACCGTCTCGCGGATCGGGTCCATCAGCTGGCTCACGATCCCGACGCAGCCCTCCGCTGCCTGGCGGATGCTCGCCTCGTCCAACGGGCGCCCGGCTGGATATGGAATGACCTCCGCCGCCTCAGCGAGAATCGCCGGGCCAGGGTCGAGGATGGGGTGCATCAAAAGGACGCGAGGCTTGCCACCAGTGCTCATGGATTCAGTCCCAGCTCCTCGGCTACCGGCTTCAGGGCATCGCGGACGATCTCCACGTGCTCGTCGAAGGGTATACCGAGAAGCTCGGCGCCGTGGACAAGCTCTTCGCGATTGACGGCTCGGGCGAAGGCCTTGTCCTTCATCTTTTTGCGGACGCCGGATGGCTCGACCGCGCTCAGGGATTTGTCGGGCTTGACCAGGGCGCACGCGATGATGAAGCCGGACATCTCGTCGACCGCGTGCAGCGTCTTGCGGATGGGGGTGTCGCGGGGGACGTCCAGGTAGAGCGCGTGCGACGCGATATCGTCCAGGATGTCTTCCGGCCAGGCCCTGTCGCGCAGCATCGCGATGCCTCTCATCGGGTGAAGGTCGAGGGTCGGCCCGGACTCGTAATCCCAGTCGTGGATGACGCCGAGCACTGCCCACCGCTCCTCGTCCTCGCCAAAGCGCCGGGCATAGGCTCGCATGGCCATTTCGACGCTGCGCATGTGGCGGCGGAGCTGCAGCGAAGGCGTCATCGACGTCATCAGGTCCCAGGCTTCGTCTCGCGTCGGCGCGGTCACGGCGCGTTCCAGCGAAACAGCTTGTAGCGATACGTGAGGACGAGGAGCCATGCGAGCGAGGCTGTAAAGGCAACAGCGCCGATGGCCCCGACGATCGCCACCAGGGTCAGGTCCGCATTTGGAGGCCCAGCCGACAGCCAGATGATGGCTCCGAGATAGAGGATCAAGAGACCGGACGTGGCGATCGTGGCTCCCATGGCGCGAAAGTAGAGGGCGGGAGCCCGATTGAGCCTGAGGTTGTCTCCCCGGGTGAATCCACGCCCGAGGACGCCAGGGAAGTTTCGCCCAGTCAGCAATGGCCACAAGCCGCCCAGGGCGCCGACTGCGCCGCCGATGAACAAGACCAGGTCGAAGAAGCTCAATCGAGTATTTCCCTCAATGCGCCGAGCAGTATTTCGTGCTGGGCGTGGGTGCCGACGGTGATTCGAAACCAGCCGGCGATCGGCTCACGATCGTAATGCCGGATCAGGACCTGTCGCTCGCGTAGGGCGTCGGCCACCGCAGCGGCGATGCTGCCGGGCGGCGGCTGCACGAACAGGAAGTTGGCTGCCGAGGGAGCCACCTCGAAACGCAAAGCCTGCAGCTGTTCGGCCAGCCAGGCGCGCTCTGCGACGACGTGCTCGACGATGGCCCGATGGTGATCTCCGTCTTGAATTGCGGCGACCGCGGCCACGATGGCCAACCTGTCTACGTTGTAGGAATCCTTGACTGCGTCCAACGCTCCGATCAGCTCAGGGTCGCCGAGCGCAAAGCCGATGCGCATCCCGGCCAGCGCATAGGACTTCGAGAAGGTCCGCAGGATGAGAAGGTTTCGATACCTCTCCAAAAGGCCGATGCACGACTCGGGCGCGAAGTCCACGTAGGCCTCGTCGAGGACGACGACGCCGCGCGCCGTGGATACGACCTCTTCGACGGCAGCCTCCGGCGACCATGTGCCCGTCGGCGAGTTTGGGTTGACTATGAACTTCAGCGGCGCATGATCATCGATAAGCGCACGCGGCCAGGTCCAGCCATCGTCACACGGATGCGGGGCCGGAAGCGCCTCGTGGATCCTGCACAGCGGCTCGAAGAGGGGGTACGTGGGTGTTGGATAAGCGACATGGTCACCCTTGCCCGCAAAGGCGCGGAAGCACATCTCGATGAGGTCATCGCCGCCGTTGCCGAGCGCCACGTTCGAGGGATGCAGGTCGAAGTAGGAGGCAATGGCGGCGCGGGCCGGCGCGGCGGTGGGGCTTGGGTAAAGGCGCAGCGAATCGTCCGCGGCCGCCTTGATTGCGTCGATGACCTTGGGGGATGGCGGCAGCGGCGATTCGTTCGTGTTGAGCTTGACCCAGCCGTCCTCGTCAGGAGGCTGCTCGCCCGGCACGTATGGCTCGAAGCCCCGAAGGGCTTTCTTCAGGAAGCCTTCCGGCATTCGAGCAAGAAGGTCTCGAGGGCGAGGCGCGGGCTGACGTTCTGCTCCAGGTAGCCCAGCGTGTCGTAAGAGAGTTCGACCAGTCGCGCCCACCGGCCCTGCTCGGCCCCTCGGCTCGCCAGCATCCGGCGCCGCAACTCGATCTGCCAACTCGCGATCGCGAACAGCGCCGGGTCCTCGTGATCGCCTTCGCTTCGGCGCCACGCCATCTGGCTA
>DATCPW010000124.1:0-7350 GCA_036569865.1 Candidatus Dormiibacterota bacterium | reverse complement strand
GCCGAGGTCGAGGTTGAGGTCGCCGAAGGGTATCCAGGCCGCCTCTCCGCTCCATCGTGCCTGGAGGATCTTTGCCTTGAGCGGCAGCATGGCCCGGAACCTGGCGCTGGTCTTCGGCGCTTTCTCACTCTCCAGCTTTGCGAGGAATCGAAGGTCGGCGACGACGATCTGGATCACGTTGATTTCGAAGGTTTCAGGAAGTCGACGGCCTCCTCTCGGCCGTCCCAGACCACCGTGGTCTGCGCGGGCTCGGTGCGCGCGACGATCTTCCCGCCGCGCAGCACGAGCTTGCGTGGTGCGACCAGCCGGATGGCATCCATCTCAGTCGGCGCCGCAAAGACGCAGAGGTCGGCCCGGCAGCCCGGCTCCAAGCCATAGTGCTCGAGGCCCAGGGCGCTCGCGGGGTTCTTGGTGATCATGTCGATCAGCGTGGTCAGCTCGTCACGGCCTGACATCTGGCCGTAATGCGCGAGCACGAAAGCCGCCTGGAGGGGGTCGGCGTAGCCGAGGGGGTACCAGGGATCCATCACCGAGTCGTGGCCGATGCAGGTGTTGACCCCTGCCGCAAGGAGCTCTTTGAATCGGGTATGGCCACGGCGGATGGGATAGCCGTCAAAGCGCCCCTGCAGCGTCGCGTTGTCGAGCGGGTTGGTGATCATGTGCATCTGGGCTCGCTTCAGGTTGTTGATCACCTTATTCGCGTATGAGTTGTTGTAGGAGTGCATGGCTGTCGTGTGACTGGCGGTGACCCGGCCTCCCATCCCGAGCCGGATCGTCTCCGCGGCCATCACCTCGACGAAGCGCGAGTGGTCGTCGTCGGTCTCATCGCAGTGGATGTCTACCCTGAGCCCCTTTTCTGCGGCCAGCGCCATTGCGAACTTGACCGAGCGCTCGCCGTACTCGCGCGTGAGCTCGAAGTGAGGGATGGCGCCCACCACGTCGACCCCCATGTCGACAGCGCGCCGCATCAGATCCTCGCCTCCGTCGAACGACATGATGCCCTGCTGCGGAAAGGCAACGAGCTGGAGCTCCATCTGGTCGCCGATCTCCTGGCGCAGCTCGGTGAGCGCGCGAACCGCGCGCAGGTCAGGGTCGCAGACGTCGACGTGGCTGCGGACGAACTGCACGCCATTGGCCAGCTGCCAGCGCAACACGGTCCGGACGCGGCGCTTGACATCGTCGACGGTCAACAGATTGCCGCGCTCGGCCCAGATGGCGATGCCCTCGACCAGAGAGCCGGAAAGGTTGTAGCGGGGTTCGCCGACCGTGAGCACTGCATCGAGGTGGATGTGGGGCTCGACCAGGGCCGGCGTAACCAGTGCGCCTCCGAGATCCAGCACCTGGCGCGCCTCGGCCTCAGCTGCCACTATCAGCCCGTCCCGAATCCCAATTTCCCGAGTCTCGGCCTGTCCAGGGAGTCGGGCGCCTGTCAGGAGCAAATCGAGCATCGACAGGAGGCTATCAGAGACCTAAACTTCGAACGACCACTGTCGGTTTGTCTAGGGGGGAAGGCCTGTGCAAACGGTTGACGAGGTAGAGAGGCACGTTCCGGTCCGCGAGGGCGACTACGGGGAGAGGGTAGCCACCATCGAGCCGGGTGGCGTCGAGTACATAGCCCTACGCGAGAGACATGGCAAGCCCATCGACCTGTTCCCGGTATGGCTGTCGCCCAATCTCGAGTTCGCCACCGTTTTCATCGGCGTGATCGCCGTCGCCTTTTCGGGTCTAAACCTTTGGCAGGCGGCGCTGGCGATCATCCTCGGCACCGGTCTCGGGTCGCTGAGTCACGCCGTCTTGTCTTCGATGGGACCGAAGTTCGGCGTCCCGATGATGGTCGTGAGCCGTGGGCCCTTCGGATTCCTGGGCAACATCCTGCCCGCTGCCCTCAACGGCCTGACGGCTTCGTTCGGCTGGTTCATCGTCAACAGCGTCAGCGGCGCATTCGCGCTGCAGGCCCTTTTCGGTGGCGCGAACGTGCCTTTCTTCTTGGCCTTTCTCGTCATCGTTGTGGCCCAGGTCCTGGTGGCCGCACTGGGTCACAACCTGATCCACGTATTCGAGCGATGGGCCCTGCCGCTCCTCGGCGTGGTTTTCATCATCGCCTGCTTCTTCATCTTCACGAAGGGCAACTACGGCTACAGCTCTCCGCCGGTTCCGGGCGGGTTTTGGTTGGCGTTCACGGCAGCTTTTGGATACGCCGTCGGCTGGAACCCCTTCGCCGCCGACTACAGCCGGTACATGGCTCCGACCGTCAACCGGCGGATGGCGGGGATCTGGGCCGGCCTCGGGGTCTTCATCTCCTGTGTGCTTCTCGAGTTCGCCGGGGCGGTCCTGGCGACGGTCACCAACACCAAGTGGGGTGCCACCGACATCCCGACGGCGCAGCTGCAGCTGGCGATGCCTGACTGGGTGTACTACCCGACGCTCCTGTGCATCGCCCTGGGTGCCGTCGCGGCCAACGCGCTCAACATCTACAGCGGGACCATGTCGCTGGTCTCCCTCGGCATCCGTGAGATGGGCATGACCCTACGCCAGCGCCGAGCCGTGCTCGCCGTAATCGTCGGCGTGATCGGGTTCCTGGGCGGCATCATCTTCACGCCACAGGTCGCGCCGGGCAGCAAGTACGAGTTCTTCCTGATTTTGATCAGCTATTGGATCGCACCCTGGCTGGCAGTGATGTTTGTCGATTACTGGCTTCGCCGTGGTGACTACGGCGACGAGAGCATCTTCTACAACACCAAGATCTTCCGCTGGCAGGGCGTGGTTGCCATGGCCGTCGGGCTCGTGGTCTCCGTGTACCTCTTCTCCAACGTCTTCGGCGTGTACGTCGGCCCGATCCCGACCAACAATCCAGACATTGGCGACATCACCTTCATCGTCGGTTTCGTGATCACCGCGGTCCTCTACTACGTCTTCAACCTCAACTTGCGCAGCCAGACGGCAAGCGCAAGAACGGCGGCCAGCTCTCGGGTCGCCTAACCCAAAGCTCTCTACTGGCGCCGCTGCCCTTTGCGGCAGCGGCGCCCCATTCTCAGCTAGAGAATGGCTGCCCCTGTCGTTGGGTCGAACAGGTGCAGCCGGCGCCTGTCGATGCCCAGGCGGACCCTGTCGCCAGGATCCACCTTCAGCTGAGGATCCACGCGCGCGGTGATCGCATCGCCGCCGACCTGTCCATAGATGAATTGATCGGGCCCGAGCACCTCAGACACCTCGACCTTCATTTCCAGGCCTGGATGATCAGGCCGAGGCAGCTCGGTCATCGCCTCGGGGCGGATTCCCAGGATGCCCTTCTCGATGCCTGGCGCGCTGGGCAGCTCGAGGTCGAACCCTGAAGCTTTGGCAGTGGTGCCCTGGATGGTGACCGGGATGAAGTTCATGGTCGGGATGCCGATGAAGCCCGCGACGTACATGTTGACGGGGTTGTCGTAAATCTCTCGCGGCCGCGCCACCTGCTGGAGCACGCCGTCTTTCATGACCGCGATCCGATCGCCCATCGTCATCGCCTCGACCTGGTCGTGTGTGACATAGATAAAGGTCGCGTGCAGCAGCCGATGCTGCTTCTGGAGCTCGATGCGCGTCTGCACGCGAAGCTTGGCGTCGAGGTTGGACAGCGGCTCGTCGAGAAGGAACGCCTGCGGCTCGCGGACGATGGCGCGCCCGAGAGCGACGCGCTGCCGCTGGCCGCCTGACAGATGGCGGGGCTTTCGCTTCAGCAAGGGGCCGAGCTCAAGGATGTTGGCGGCGTTGTTGACGCGCCGCTCGATCTCAGAGCCATCCATCCCCCGCATGCGGAGGCCGAAGGCCATGTTGTCGTAGACCGTCATGTGCGGATAAAGCGCGTACGACTGGAACATCATCGCGATGTCGCGGTCGCGCGGCGCCATGTCGTTGACGACGGTGTCGCCGATGCGGATCTCTCCGTCGGTGATCTCCTCCAGCCCGGCCAGCATTCTCAGCGCCGTGGACTTTCCGCATCCCGAGGGGCCGACGAGGACCATGAACTCGGTGTCGTTGATCTCGAGGGTGAGGTCGTTGACGGCAAGGATGCCGCCCGCGAAACGCTTCGTCACGTGGTCGAAGGTGACGGATGCCATTCTCGTAATCCTAGTTCAAGGTTTTGGCGGTATTGACGGGGGTCTTCACTGGCCTGGTCTCGAGCATTCTCCGAGCAGCGCGACGCAGCTGTGACGCTGTTTCTTCGGGCTTGGTGTCGTTGACGAACGTGCCCGCCCCGAGCTCGACTCCGGCCAGGTGCTTGAGCCGGTCTGCACGTCGATGCGGCGGGTAGAACTCGATGTGGAGGTGGGCCTCGGGCCACGCGTTGCCGTCGGTCGGCGCCTGGTGCATCGCCATGACGTAGGGCGTGGAGAAGCCGAAGACCTTGTCATAGGTACCGGCCACACGCAGCAAGGCGGCGGCGAGGTCGGCTCGCTCCGCCTCATCGAGGTCGGCGATCGTGCTGACGTGCCGGCGTGGATAGACGTGCACCTCATAAGGCCACCGCGCGGCATTGGGCACGAATGCGGCCATCGAACCGCTGGCGAACAGGAGGCGAGGCCCGGCGATCTCGGACTCGAGCTCGTCGCAGTGCAAGCACCGGCCCGTGCTTTTGTGGTGATCACCCGCGGCGTGAAGCTCCGCCACCGCGAACGGCGGAATGAACGGCAGCGCGTAGATCTGGCCGTGCGGGTGGTGCAGCGTGACCCCGATCTCCTCGCCCTTGTTCTCGAAGATGAAGACGTACGAGACGTCCGCGCGTGCTCCCAGCGCCCTGTATCGGTCGGCCCAGACGTCGATGAGCAGGCGCACCCTTTCGACCGGCAGTTGCGCGAGGGTCGCCGTGTGCTCGGGTGTGTACACGACCACCTCACATCCCGTGGTTGGCGGGCGGACGACGCGGCCGCGGTCTCTGTCGGGGCCGAAGGCAGGAAATCGGTTTTCGAACACCACGACCTCGAACGTGTCGAGCGGAACCTCGGATGCGCCCCCGACGCCGCTCGGGCAAAGGGGACAGAAGTCGGTCGGCAGAAACGTGCGGTCGTTGCGCTCGGTCGCGTACGCGACCCATTCCTTTCGCAGCGGGTCGAAGCGGAGGTCAGGCATCGTCGCCGGGAGTGGCGTGGCTGTATGCGAGGAGGTAGCGGCCGTCACGCAGCTCGAGCTCAACTTTGTTCAGGCCCGGCGGCGAGTCGCGGCGCGCGCCAGTCGAGCGAACTGCTGCCGCTCGAGGTTTCCGGTCAGTCAGTCGCGCCGGCGATCTGCTCACGCTTGCCCACCTCCGCGACGCGTACGTCGACGCCCGCTTCGCGAATCGCCTCCAGCGCGGCGGGTTGAGCCTTCGAGTCGGTGATGAGTGTGTGGATGCGGCCGGTCGGAACCGTCTGGCACATGGTTTCCTGGCCGATCTTGGTGTGATCGACGAGGACGACCACCTGCTGCGCGGCACTGGCGATGGCCCGATCGGTGGCCGCCACGAGCGGGTTTGGTGTGCTGAGGCCTCGCTCGGCCGAGAAGCCGTTGCCGGAGATGAAGGCCTGCGAGGCCCGCAACGCGCGCACCGAATCCTCGGTGGCCGGTCCCACTAAAGCGTGGATCGATCGGCGCAGCGTGCCGCCGGTCAGGATCACCTCCACCCTCGGAGCGTCCATCAAGGCTTGCGCCACCAGCAAGGAGTTGGTCACCACCGTCAGCTCTGGAGAGGCGACCAGTAGGCGGGCGAGGGCGAGCGTTGTCGTCCCCGGGCCGAGCAGGATCGAGTCGCCGGGCCGGATCATGCCGAAAGCGAGGCGCGCTATTGCCGCCTTCTCGGTCGCCGCCTGTCCTGACTTCTCGTAGTAGCTGGGCTCGTGCCCCAGGCTCGCCGGCTGCACGGCGCCGCCGTGGGTGCGGACGAGCAGGCCGTCCTTGGCCATGGCCCTCAGGTCTCGACGCAGAGTGATCTCGGTCGTGCCGAGCGTTTCGGCCATTTCGGCCACGGAGACGACGCCGCGGGACCGGACGCTCTCCGCGATGAGCCTTCGACGCTCGACCGCTAGCATTCGAGGGATCGTACCTTATCGATCATTTCCAATCAATAGCGAGCAGGAACAAAACTACTAATTGACAAATCTGACCGATTCTGTATCTTTCCGTTAACGGATGGCCAGAGTGTGACTCTGGTCGCGGCGTGCTAACAACGGAACGTCGGAGGCTACTGAGGGCTACTGAGTAAGACCTGCTGCCGGCGCACTCTCGCCCCGGTCGACATCGAATCCGGGAAGAAGGCCGCAGGTGACGTCCTGGTCTGAACGATGCAGGAGGAGGAGTCGTATGGGTGATTCGCGCGACGCCAATCGGCGCAACAGTCTCGGGATTCCGTTCTTAGGCTCCGAGCTGCCACTGGACCTCGACCTCTCGCGTCGTGACATTTTGAAGATCGCCGGATATGGAAGCCTGGCGGCCTTCATCGCCGCCTGTGGAGGCGGCACCACCACTACTGGCACCACGGCCACGGGTGGCACCATGTCGCTGGGCAGCTATGCGTCCGACGCCGCGCCTAAGAAAGGTATGCAGGATGTTGCCGACGCATTCACAGCGGCGAACGGCGGCACCAAAGTCAAGGTCAACACCGTCGACCACGGCACGTTCCAGAACCAGATCAACTCCTACCTGCAAGCCACTCCTGACGACGACTTCACGTGGTTTTCCGGACACCGCATGCGGTTCTTCGCCGACAAGGGCCTGACTGCGGCGGTCGACGACGTCTGGGACGCTGTGAAGTCGAACTACACCGAAGGTTTCGCTGCCTCGATCAAGGGCAACGATGGCCACGCGTACGCCGTTCCTACCAGCTACTACCCCTGGGCCGTCTTCTACCGCAAGGACGTGTTTGCTGCGCACAACTACACGATCCCCACGAACTGGGATGCCTTCAAAGCGCTCTGCGCGCAGATGCAGAAGGACGGGCTCACCCCGATCGCTTTCGCCGACAAAGATGGCTGGCCTGCGATGGGCACCTTTGACATCCTGAACCTCAGGCTCAACGGGTACGACTTCCACACCGAGCTCTGCGTAGGCAAGCAGAAGTGGAACGACCCCAGAGTCACCAAAGTGTTCCAGAAGTGGGCCGAGATCACTCCCTACTACTCGCAGGCATTCGCCGGCCTTACCTGGCAAGAGGCTGCCCAGCAGCTGCTCCACAAGAAGGCTGGCATGTACCTGCTCGGCCTGTTCGTGTCAGAACAGTTCGTTCAGGGCGGAAACACGGCCGAGCTCGCCCAGCTTGATTTCTTCCCCTTCCCAGACATGGGCACTCAGTTCGACGCCGAGAAGGCGCTCGATGCGCCGATCGACGTATTCATGCTCGCCAAG
>DATCPW010000123.1:0-4693 GCA_036569865.1 Candidatus Dormiibacterota bacterium | reverse complement strand
CGCGGCGTTGGCGATCTCCCTCGCCGTGGCCAGTCTCCCCATGGGCAGGTGAACACGGCGCCGCTCGTAAGCGCCCGGTGTCTCTGAGAAAAGACGCATGAGCAGCGGTGTCTCCACCGGGCCCGGGCAAAGCGCGTTGACACGAACACCCTGCCGCGCGAACTGGACCGCAAGTTCGCGGCTCATCGAGAGGACCGCGCCCTTCGATGCCGTGTATGCAATCTGCGAGGTGGCGGCGCCCATCAGCGCCACAAATGAAGCCACGTTGATCACGGAACCGCCGCCGGCTTCGAGCAGGTGCGGAATCCCGTACTTGCAGCAGAGGAAAACACCCTTTGCGTTTACGGCCTGCACCCTGTCCCATGCGTCGGGCTCGGTGGTGAGGATCGAGTCGTCGTCGGCCGGCATGATGCCCGCATTGTTGTAGAGGATGTCGACGCGTCCATATCGCTTCGCGGTTTCCGCATACATCGCCTGCACGCTCTTCGGGTCGCTGACGTCGGTTTTGAAGAAGAACGCCTCCCTGCACTCGGACGCCGCCTTCTCGCCGGCCTCAGCGCCGACGTCGGCGACGCAAACCCGCGCGCCCTCGTTGGAGAACAGGATCGCCGCCTCGCGGCCGATGCCCCCACCAGCCCCGGTGATCACCGCCACCTTGCCGTCGAGCCTGCCCTTGCCAGCCATCTACGCCTCCGTCGACATGAACACGTTCTTGACCTCGGAGTAGCCAGCCATCGCGTGCATGCCGAGCTCGCGGCCGAAGCCCGACTGCTTGAAGCCGCCGAACGGCGTGGTGACGCGAACCGAGCTGTTCGAGTTGATGGAGAGCACGCCGGTCTCCAGAGCACGCGCAACGCGTAGCGCCCGTGCCCCGTTGCGGGTCCAGATCGAGCCAGAAAGGCCATACGGCGTGTCGTTGGCGATTCGAACCGCGTCCTCTTCGTCCGTGAAGGGGATGACCGCGGCCACCGGCCCGAACACCTCCTCGCGCGCGACAGGGTCCTTGTTGGTTGCCTCGACGAGCGTGCACGGAAACCAGAAACCATCGCCGTCGGGGACCTTGCCCTTGAACAGCGGCGTGCCGTTGACGAAAGCTGCGACCTTCCGCCTGTGGTCGGCCGAGATCAGCGGCCCCATGTCGGTGCCTTCCTTCTCCGGATCGCCTACCCGGAACTTCGACGTCGCCTCGACAAGAAGCTTCACGAAGCGGTCGTAGACGGACTTCTGGACCAGGATCCGCGAGCGGGCGCAGCAGTCCTGCCCAGCGTTCCCGAAGACCGCGCCGGGCGCCGCAGCTGCCGCACGCTCGAGGTCCGCGTCTTCGAAGATAACGTTGGCGGACTTGCCACCCAGCTCGAGCGTCACCCGCTTGATGGTCTTGGCAGCGCCCTCCATGACGTGCCGGCCCACCTCGGTCGACCCGGTGAACCCGATCTTGGCGATGTCGGGGTGCGCGATCAACCGCTCGCCGGCCACCGAACCCGGACCGACCACCACGTTGACCACGCCTTCGGGTATTCCTGCCTCGAGCGCCAGCTCAGAGAAGCGAAGGGCGGTGAGCGGGGTCAGCTCGGCGGGCTTGAGGACGACCGTGTTGCCGCAGGCCAGCGCGGGGCCGAGCTTCCAGCTGGCGAGCATCAAAGGGAAGTTCCAGGGAACGATCAGGCCGACCACGCCGAGCGGCTCGCGAAACGTCATGTCGACGCCGCCCGCAACCGGGATCGTGTCGCCGTAATGCTTCTCGACCGCGCCCGCGTAGAAGTGGAAGACGTCGGCGACCATCCCCATCTCCCAGCGGGAGTCGCCTAGCGGCTTGCCGACGTTCGAGGTTTCAAGTCGCGCCAGTCCGTCGATGTGCTCCTCGACGAGCGCCGCCACCCGGCGCAACAGCCGGGCGCGGTCGGCCGGTTTCACAGCGCGCCAGGCGGGATACGCGGCGCGGGCGGCAGCGACTGCGCGATCGGTCTCCTCGACGCCCGCGCGGTCCAGCTGGGCGATGGGCTTTTCGGTCGCCGGGTTGAGGACCTCGAGAGGCGTCACCCTCGCTCGTAGAGCCTCTCGCGCTCGTAGCCGGTGACCACCTTGTCGAACTGCTCCTGCTCGGTGCGCGCGTAGTTGAGGTAGTGGTCGACGACGTCGTCGCCAAATGCCTTGCGGACCATGGTCCCCTTCTCCAGAGCGGCGATCGCATCACGTAATGCGTGAGGGAATCGCTGGACGTCCGACTCGTACGCGTTGCCGGTAAACGCCGACCCGAGCTCGAGCTTGTGCTCGATGCCGTGGAGGCCCGCCGCGATCAATGCGGCGATGGCCAGGTATGGATTGACATCCGCGCCGGGGATGCGCGATTCGGTGCGCAGGTGCTGGCCGTGGCCGACGATCCGGAAGCCGCACGTCCGGTTGTCGTGACCCCACGCCAGCGTCGTCGGCGCCCATGAAGCTGCGGCATACCGCTTGTACGAGTTGATGTTCGGCGCCAGGAAGATCGCAATTTCGGCCGCGCCCGCGATGTGACCCGCCAGGTACCGCTTGAACGTGTCGGACTCGCCGTCAAAGGTGTTGCGGCCGTCCTTCCAGAGGCTGGAGTGGATGTGGCACGAGCTGCCGATCCAGGTGTGGTCGGGTTTGGCCATGAATGTCACCGAGCAGCCGTGCTGGTGCGCCATCTCCTTGATCCCGTTCTTGTAGATGACGTGGTTGTCCGCCATCGTGAGCGCGTCGGCGAAGTGGAAGTTGATCTCCTGCTGGCCGGGCCACGCCTCGCCCTTGGAGCTCTCGACCTTGATGCCTGCTTCCTTCATGCCTTTGCGTACCGCGCGGATGAACGGCTCGTCGTAGCTGGTCGCGAGAACGTGGTAGTCGAGGATGTAGGGAACCGACGGAGTGAGATTCGAGTAGTCCTTGGCGTGCGCTTCGGCGAACGTCTCCTTCATCAGATAGAACTCGAGCTCGGTGCCCACCATGGGCTCGAAGCCCATTGCCTTGGCGCGCTCGATTTGCGCCCTGAGGACCTGGCGCGGCGAAGGTTTCACCGGCTCCCTGTCATTCCACATCACATCGCTCAGCACGAGCGCGGTCGCCTCCAGCCAGGGGATTCGTCGCAGCGTCGCAAAATCCGGCACCAGCTCGAAGTCCCCGTAACCGCTCTCCCAGTTCGCCATCGCATAGCCCGGCACCGGGGTCATGTCCATGTCGACAGCCATGAGGTAGTTGCACCCTTCGACCGGCTCACCATGCGCCGCCGACTCCATGAAGTAATCCGCGTCGACGCGTTTGCCCATGAGACGGCCCTGCATGTCGGTGAACGCAACGACGACGGTGTCGATCTCGCCTTTCTTGACTGCAGCTCCAAGCTGCTCTTTCGTCAGCACGTCAGCGGCTGGCGCGGGCGCGCGCCACAAAGCGCTCGAAGAGCTTCGTAGCCCAGGGAAGGTCTCCGGTCAGCTCTTCCGGATGGCACTGCACGGCGACGACCAGGCCGTCGTCGGTCTCGAGGCCTTCGATCGTGCCATCGTCTCCTGTGGCCGTCTGCCGCAGGCCCGGCGCCACTGATCGGACCGCCTGGTGGTGAAGGCTGTTGACCTTGATCTGCCCGCCCTCCGCCGCCTGCCCCAGCTCAGACGCTGGGTCGACCTCGGCCGTGTGGGCAATGTGTTTGCGGCCGTAGGCGCGAACCTCGTGGCCTTCAAGGTGCTGGAGCAGGGTTCCGCCCATCGCCACGTTGATCACCTGCTGTCCGCGGCAGATGCCGAGCACCGGGATCTGCTCTTCCCGGGCAAGCTTGAAAAGCCGGATCTCCGTCTCGTCCAGCTCGGGGTCGATGTCTCCCACCTTCGGGTCGGGCTTCTCACCGTAGCGAGCCGGGTCGACGTCCCAACCTCCGGGCAGCAGCAGGCCGTCAATCTCGGCCACTGAGCCGGTGCCGGGCGGAAGGTAGACGGCTTTGGCGCCGGCTGCCTCCACCGCCCGGCCGTACGTCAGGTAGTAATCCGCCTCCCGCCTGGGGCTGGTCGTTATTCCGATCTTCGGGCGCGCGTCCCCGTTCGTGTCGTGCCTATCCTGCTGCGGCGAGTTCGGTCTCGATCTTTGCAAGCTCTTCCGCCGTCCCCTGGACCTTGGGTCCCTTGAACCAGTTCTTCGCCGAGAGGAACCAGTAGCCCCCCGAATAGACCAACACTACCCCGACCGCGACGGGGGCGTAGTTGAAGGACGCAGTTGTGTTTCCGGGAGCGAACTGGGGCAGCACGAAGAGGATGGCGATGAAGACGATCCAGATCACAGCGATCCAACCGATCAGGTAGCTCCAACGTCCGAGGTGCCATGGGCCGCGCTGGAATTTCTCGCCCGCGAGCAGCCGGAGGAGGATCGGGATGCCGTACGCGATGTACAGCCCAATAACCGCGATCGAGGTCACCGCGAAGTAAGCGACTGGGCTGTACAGATAGGGCAGGCCCAGGATGAAGGCGCCCACGGCCGCGAACCAGATCGAGTTGGTCGGAGTTCGCGTGCGCGGGTTGATCTTGTGCCAGAACTGCGATCCCGGCACGGCGCCGTCACGAGAGAAGGCGTAGATCATCCGCGAGTTGGCCGTCACCGAGGACATGCCGCAGTAGAACTGGGCTCCGACCACGATGAAGAGGAGGAACGTGCCCAGGTTCGTACCCACGGCGTCGATGAAGATCTGGGCCGGCGG
>DATCPW010000122.1:0-1881 GCA_036569865.1 Candidatus Dormiibacterota bacterium | reverse complement strand
TTGACCGATTCGACGACCCCGAAGCTCTCGCCGGCGGCGAGCTTGCGGCCCGGAGCCGGGAGATCGAGGAAAACCACGTCGCCCAGCTGCGATTGGGCGAAGTCGGTGATGCCGACGGTCACCGTCTTGCCGTCGGCGGTGAGCCACTCATGAGACTTGGTGTAGCGGCGCTCGGCCATGCGACTCCTCCCCTGTCTATCTCGATTCGGACGTGGCTCAGGATTTCGCGGGCGCGAGAGCCGATCGCGCCGAGCCGCGGTAGAACGGCAGCTTCACCACCTCGGCTTGCGCCTCGCGGCCCCGCACCTCCACCGCGACCTTGTCCCCGACCCGAAATGATGGGACTTCCACCATGGCCAGCGCGATGGGGTGGCCCAGAAAGAACGAGTGCGTGCCGCTCGTGACCACGCCGTTGCGACCCGCCTCACCTTTGACGGCGGCGCCATGACGAGGGATGTCGCCAGGCTGGGTTTTGATGCCGATCAGGGTGCGGCGCGGGCCGGCCTGGTGGACCTTGGCAAGTGCCTCACGACCGACGAACTCGCCTTTGTCCAGCTTCACGGCCCAGCCCAAGCCGGCTTCGTAAGGGTTCACGGCCTCGTCCATGTCGTTTCCGTAGAGCCGCAGAGCGGCTTCGAGCCGCGCCGCATCTCGGGCGCCGAGACCGGCAGGAAGCACCCCCTCCGGGCGGCCCTTCTCGAGGATCGCGTCCCAAACCTGCCCGACGCGATCCGCAGCCACGAAGATCTCGAAGCCGTCCTCGCCGGTGTAACCGGTGCGCGAGATCATGCCCGTGACCCCGGCGACCTCTCCGGTTCGGAATCCGAAGTACGGGATGTCGGCGAGCCCGCTCGAGGGCATGAGCTCCTCGGCCCTTGGCCCCTGAAAAGCCAGGAGCGCCAGCTCGAAAGTTCGATCTTCGATCGTCACCCCGGCCGGCGCGTGCTCCCGCATCCACGCCAGGTCCTTCTCACGATTGGACGCGTTGACGACAACGAAGAAGCCCTCGTCGCCCCAGTACACGATCAGGTCGTCGACGACTCCGCCGTCATCTTTGCAAAGCAGGTTGTACTGGGCCATACCGCGTTCAATACGTCCCAGATCGTTGGTGACGACGGCCTGCAGGAAGTCGAACGAGCCGCCACCGGTCACTCGAAAGCGACCCATGTGGGAGACGTCGAAGAGGCCGGCAACTTTTCGCACCGCGAGATGCTCGTCGCGGATTGACGTGTACTGCTGGGGAAGATCCCAGCCGCCGAAATCCACCATCCGGCCACCAAGAGCGACGTGGCGATCGTAGAGGGGAGTCCTGCGGGTCTCGCTACTCCTCAAATTCGGCGCGCTCGTCGTCATCGTGGTCGAAGTCAATCGCGTCGGGATCGATGAAGGCGAGCAGCTCTTCGTCGTGCCGGCGCGTGGCGTCGGCCACCACCTGGGCGACGTAGCGGGTGTGGTCGATTGTCCACTCGAGCTTCTCCGCCACCTCCGCCTCGGTGGGTTCCCGTAGCAATTCGAGACGCATGAGAATTTCGGTCCGCTCGTAATCGGAGGCCGCGGCCTCCAGCAGCCGGGCGTCGCGGACCGACGCTGCCTCAGTAGCGATCGCAGCATCCATCTGTGCTCCCACCCGGTCCTCCGCAAAGGTGCCGAAGTCGGTGGCGCCGCTGCCCGCAAACGAGCGGACCGCCTCGACCAACCCGATCGAGCCTTCCTGGACCAGGTCCGCGGCCGAAAGCCCCTTGTCTTTGCGTGCCCCGGCGAGCCGGATAACCATCTGCACATTGGCTGCCACCAGGCGCTCCTCGCTTGGGCGGTCTCCCAGGGCCGCCCGCTCGAGCAGCGCCTGCTGCTCAGCGGGTTCGATCGGCCGGCCCGACCGCA
>DATCPW010000121.1:0-10347 GCA_036569865.1 Candidatus Dormiibacterota bacterium | reverse complement strand
GATGAGCGACGCGATGGGCCGCTCCCTGGTAAGCGTGCTGTTCGGGGCGTTCGGCAAGGTGCAAGCTGGAGCCGCCGCGGTGGCTGGGCAGGAGGGGCGCAGCGTGAGGTCGGCGTCGGCAGAGGACCTCGGCACGCTGCTGGCCTATTCGCGCCGAGTGATCATCGTCCCGGGCTACGGACTTGCGGTCGCCCAGGCGCAGCACGCGGTCCGCGAGCTCGCCGAGCTGCTCGAGAAGCGTGGCGTCGACGTGAGCTATGCAATTCACCCCGTGGCGGGCCGCATGCCAGGGCATATGAACGTGCTGCTGGCCGAAGCCAACGTGCCTTATGAGCAGCTCAAAGAGATGGACGAGATCAACGATGAGTTCAAGAACGCCGACGTCGTGCTGATCGTCGGCGCGAACGATGTGGTCAACCCGGCCGCTCGCACCTCGCCAGGCAGCCCGATCTTCGGCATGCCAATCCTGAATGCGGACCAGGCCAAGAACATCGTGTTCATGAAGCGGTCAATGCGACCGGGCTTCGCGGGCATCGACAACGAGCTCATGTTCGACCCCAAGACGATGATGTTCTTCGGGGACGCCAAAGAATCCCTGACGAAACTGGTGAACGCAGTAAAAGCAGCCTAAAAGTAAGAATCCACGCGTAGCCAGTAGGCCGGATTTACTCCGGCCGTCACATATGCCCCGACAAAGCGCCTCCAGGCATGGTGTCACTCCGGTGGGGGTCCCGCGGGGGAGGCCCGCCTCCCCCGCGCCGTAATGACACGAGCCCCCTGCCAAGCAGACAGGAGGCTCGCGCCGCGAAGAGGGTGTGGTGCCACGAATCCTAGGCAAACGGGCACAAATTGGGTAGTGGGTAGTCCACAAATCACGGGCACTATCCTTGTGGCTCAGGCGCCCAACCTACAATCCGATTGATGGACGAGGCGGCCGTGCGGCTTCTGGTCACTGTCGCCTTCCTCACCCTCTATGTCGTGGGGATTGGCGGGACCACGGCAACCGCGATCCGGATCCGGGAGGCCTGGCGGCGAAACAAGCAGGGTCCGATCTCGTTGGTGGCCGGTCCCGGGATTGACGTGACGTTGAAGGCGCCCAGCTTGCCCACGGCGATGCGCCGCCTTCGAGTCGCCGGTTGGATCGCGTTTCCGATCGCCCTGGTGCTGGCCCTCTTCGCGAATC
This sequence comes from Candidatus Dormiibacterota bacterium, assembly GCA_036569865.1. Taxonomy (GTDB): domain Bacteria; phylum Chloroflexota; class Dormibacteria; order Dormibacterales; family Dormibacteraceae; genus Palsa-872. The sequence continues at coordinate 9,164 of DATCPW010000121.1, read as the reverse complement.
CTTCGTACCCGATGATCGTGCCGCTCACGGTGGTGGTCATGGTCGCGATCAACGCCTTCTACTTCACGGCTATGCAGAACATGGGCGAGCCGCTGACGCTGACGCAGGACGGCTTTCGAATCGGCCAGCGCGGCCATGAGCGATCGGTGCGCTGGATCCACGTGACAGAGCTGATGGGCGCGCGCTCCGGCGCTTTCAGGGGCATGCGGATGTCCGAGAGCGGGGAGTGGCAGGACCCGAAGCTCGTGCCCAACGTCGTCTACTACCGCCTCAACCATGCCCTTGTGCATGCGCCCAAGACGTTGCGCCAGCGCTGGAGCGGTCTGGCCTATTACGACGGAGTCATCCACAACGCGTTTGGCGTTTCCACCGAGCAGCTGCTGAGCGCTATGCGCGAGCTGCACAGGCTGGCCGTCGAAGCGGAAGCGCCGCCATTCCGCCGCCCCCGTCCCGGCGAACGCCTGGAGTCTAAGGCGCGGGGGAAGCAGGCCTCCCCCGCGGAACCCCCACCGGAGTGACGCCTTGCATGGAGGCGTCAGGAGAGCCCAGGGCGTTCCACATCTGAGCGTGCTCGGCGACCAAGCGCAGCGTTACCTTCTCGCCGCCGCCGCCGATGAGGATAGGCATCGGGCCAGCGGGTCCTGGCCTCAGCTTTGAGATCCGCGCTTTGATGCGCGGCAGCGCCTCTTTGAGCGTTCGCAGCCGATCCTTCGTCTCTCCGAACTGGAATCCGAATTCCTCGTAATCGCGCTCGAACCACCCGGCGCCGAGGCCGAGGACGAAGCGTCCACCGGAGAGCTGGTCGATGGTGCCGGCCATGTATGCGATCAGGTCAGGGTTCCGGTAACCGATCGCTGTCACCATCGGCCCGATTTGCGGCGCTTGGTCTCGATCGCGGCGGCTGCAAGCAGCGACCAGCATTCGAACTGGTTTCCATCAGGGTCGCCGTAGAGCGGGTAGAAGTGGTCCCAGAACCAGATGCTGTCAACGCCAAGCTCGTCGGCTCGTAGCCAAGCGTCGCGCAGCTGCCGGATTGTGCATTGCTGCGGGTGAATTGTCACTCCCACCTTGAAGCGTTTCGGCGGTGGCATGGGGGAGCGATTATCCTCTCCCTCTCATGATCAGCAACCTGTCCCCGTTGGCGGTGGACACCAATACCGCGCCGCGCGATTTCTGGACGCGCTATCACGCGTATCGCCGGCTGCGGCATGCGGAAACACGCCCCGACGATCCCGTCAAGCCAGACGAGCTCGTCGAGATTGAGATGAAGCACCAAGGTCCCTTCGAAGTCCAGTACCGCTATGAGATTGCGCGCGATGGTCAGATGATCAGCGATTTCTTCGCGGCCACAGCCAAGCCGGGTAGTCCGGGCTACGAGAGCAACAAGCAGTTCATGTGGGCTGCTGCGTCGGTACATCCCGACCACCGGCGTCGCGGCATCGGCCGCTCCTGGATCCCGCTGACGCTCGAGCTGATGGAGCGCCACGGCTGCACCACGCTAACGGTGGACACCCATGAGGAATCGGGACATCAGTTTCTCAAGTGGATGGGGGCCGATGGCAAATCAGCCGGGGCAGAAAACCGTTTGCAGCTGGCGTCTGTGGACTGGGCCATGCTTCGCCGATGGGTCGAGGACGGTGCGCGGCTGTCACCTGTGACCAAGCTCGAAGTTTACGACGGCCACTTGCCCGAGGAGATGTGGGAGGACTATTGCCCGCAGTTCGCCGCCATGTTGAACACGATGCCGTGGGATCAATTGGATCACGGTGACATCGTCGTCACGCCTGCTCACCTTGCGGACTGGTACGCGCGACTGGATAAGCAGGGAGGGTCCGATTACACAGTGCTCACGCGCGAGCCGGACGGCACCATCTCCGGGATCACCGACATGAACTACGCACCCTACAAGCCGCAGTTCATCGAACAGGGGTTCACCGGAGTCCGACCTGATGCGCGCGGCCGGGGCCTTGGCAAATGGCTCAAGGCCGCGATGTTGTTGCATGTCCGCGACATCTATCCGGACCTAAGGACGGTTGTTACAGGCAACGCTTCCTCGAACGGGCCAATGCTCGCCATCAACAAGAAGATGGGGTTCAGGGAGCACCGACCAGGTGACGAGTATCAGATCAATCTTGAGAAGCTGAAAGAGGCCGGCAGGAACAAGTAGCCCCAGCTGGCCTCGGCCGTTGCCCTGCTCGTTACGTTTTTCGGCTGTTCGAGATGCTCCGAGCCAGCAGCAGGATGCCGATGACTATGAAGAGGGCCGGAAGCGCTGCCCTGACCACCGGCTGGTCGTTGATGCCGCTGATATTGAGGATGGATTCGAAGAAGACGAACCCGACCATGAATATCAGCGCAGCGATGAACATCAGCGAGCGGCCCTGCCTGATGAGGTTGCCGTTTCGCTCGCGCAGGCCTTGGAGAAACAGCCCCAATCCGACGCCGCCAGGCGCGACCAAGGCCCATGCATAAGCCCAGCTGGTCCAGTGCCCGGTGCTGTTCTGATACGCGAGGACAAGTCCAACCATCGTCAGGATGCCGCCGGGTATCGCAGCGCCGGTGCCGAGGCTTATGAACCCGACGATCAACAGCGTCACCCCGGGGATGATCACGAACAGCGGCCAGCCGAAAGAGCTGAGATCGATTGCGGCGACCTGCACCAGCAGGTAGAACAGGCCAACCACTACCAGCACGACACCGAGCGCAATGCCCGCGCCATTCCTGCGGGCGGGGGGCGGCGGCACGTGTGGGGGCGGCGCAGGCGCCATCGGCGGTGGGGGCTCGATGCTCGAGGCCGGCGGCTCGAGTGGGGCGATTATCGGTTCAGAGGTGGTCGCCGGCGGCTCAGGCGTCGAGGGGGGTGGGGTTTCAGCCGGGGGAGTCTGGGCGCTGGTGCTCTCGTCGGCCGTCGCGTCGACGTTGGAGCTCGAGGTTCGCTTTGCTGCAAAGATGTCGGGACTCCCCGCCAGCTCGTCGGCCGAGACATGCGCCATCGTGGAGGCATCGCCTTCGTCGGTGCTCGGCGGCTCCTGGTTCGCTGGTGGTTCGCCTGAGCCGCTCTTCCTCGTTCTGGGCATGGCGACCAGCTTAACGCTAGATAGCGCAGGAGCCCTTCACTGACGTTCTCGGCAAAATCACAGGCGATCCTTGAACATCGGATTGACCGGCCCGTGGCCATGGCCGATCTCGAGCGAGTTCTCGATGGCGCCACTGATGAACTCCTTCGCGGCTCGCACAGCGGCCAGCGGCTCGAGTCCCTTGGCCAGCCCGGCGGCGATTGCGGCCGAGAAGACGCACCCGCTTCCGTGTGTATTGGCGGTCGACACTCGCGTCCCCGTCAGCTCCACCATGCTGGTGCCGTCCCAATACACGTCGGTCACATCACCTTCCGCATGACCGCCTTTGACGACCGCGGCCCGAACTCCCAAGGCGACCAGGTCACGAGCGGCGCCTCGACGCTCAGCGAGCGTTTTCACCGGCCGGCCGAGAATGACCTCTGCCTCCGGTAGGTTGGGCGTGATCACGGTTGCCAGCGGAAGAAGCCGCACGCGCAGCGCGTCGATCGCTTCGTCGCGTAGCAGCTTGGCGCCGCCCTTGGCAACCATCACCGGGTCGACGACGAGGTTCGTGATCCGGTGCTTTGCGATTGCGACCGCGACGGCGTCGATGATCTTCGAAGACGCCAACATCCCGGTCTTGGCCGCGCGCACGTCGAAGTCGCTCACGATCGCCTCGATCTGCGCAGTGACGATCTCAATGGGCAGCTCGAAGATGTCCGTGACCGTGATCGTGTTCTGTGCAGTGATCGCGGTGATCGCTGAAGTTCCATGCACGCCAAGCGCAGCGAAAGTCTTGAGGTCCGCCTGGATGCCGGCTCCGCCACCTGAATCCGACCCCGCGATGGTGAGCGCAACTGGAAGCCTCATGACGGCGAAAGGCGACGGGCGCCGAGGTAGACGCCGGCCGCTACCGCGGCGCTCACGATCCCACTGAGGTCAGCGCCATGAAGCCCTCCGATCAGGCTTTGGTTGAAGAACAGCCGGCCGGCCCCAAGGTTGCTGAAGAGATTGTCGTAGTTGACGAATAGCAGGCTGGCCGCGGTTCCCACCGACCAAGCCGCAAGCGCCAGAGCGGGCCGCGGCTTTGTCTCGAAGGCGAAAAAGCTCAGCAGCACAACTGCGGCCCAAGCCGGCGCCCATAAGTACGTGAGGATAAGGAAGTCCTCATATGCGATGTGAAAGTCGCTGACGAGCACGGCGTAAGCCGCCAGCGCGGTACCGAGCAAGCCGCACCCCAGCGCGGCTTGCCAACGCCGCACCTTGATGCCCATCGCAAGCGACACGAGCCCGGCGGTGTAGACGTCGAGGTAGTTGGCCCAGATCTCCCCGACGACGACGAAGACGAGGAAGGGCACCGCAATCCAGCCAGGCGCGTGAGCGCTGATCACCGCGAGCACACCCTTGTCCGCGGCCAGGCCGGCATCGATGGTCGGCAGCATGAGTCCGAACAGGCCGAGAAAAAGCATCGGCAGCGTGACGCCGACGACAGGCCACAGGGTCACCGAACGGGACGAGCTGGAGGCGGGGAGGTAACGCGAGTAGTCGCTGGCAAAGGGGTACCACGAGGCAACCAATGCGAAGCAGGTCATGAAGCCGAGAACGAATGCACCTGGGTAATCGCCCCCGGAAGCAGTCGGCGCCTGGTTCCAGTGGAATTGGGGCGCCAGGAACACGAAGAGGACGGCCAGGACAGCGGCGAATGCGATGGCGCCATAGGCCTCGAGAACCTTGATGGTCTGGTGGCCGAAGATCGCCACGCCGACGCTGACGGCGGCGACCAGGACGACGAGGCCGAATGTGATCAATCGGTCGCCGCCCCCCAGCAGCTGAGCGCCCGCTTGAGCCGCGATCACACAGTCGACGGCAAACCAGCCGATGGCCAGGAAGAGGGTGAGGGCCGCGCCGATGTAGGAGCCACGCAAGCCGAAGATGCGACGGGTGTAGACGATCTGAGGCAGCCCGGTTCGTGGACCCGTGTTGCTCAGTAGGCCGAGAATCACTGCGGCGGCCACGGTGCCCAGAGCGGTTGCGGCGAGGCCGTCCCACACCCCGAGCCCGTAGTACGTGGTCAGCAGGCTCGCTGTGAACAGGCTGGCGTAGTTTACGAATGCGCCGGCCCACAGAAAGCCGAGCTCACGCGGCCTTCCATGACGCTCTGCCGCGGGGATCACTTCGATCCCTTGGCTTTCGACCTCGCCGAAAGCTCCGGTCTCAGCACGCGTCGCGGTTGTGTCGGTCATTTGCATCCCTCCGCTGGCATTACCCAGTTCAGGTTCATGCGGTCGGCGCGGAATGCGCCCTCTCAGCCCGGCTCCCCGAGCTCCCGCTAAAAGCGATCTTACGCGGTTAGAGAAGGACCCCGGAACTCGCGTTGCAGGGTTGGCCGGGGTCCCCCCGGCCATGACTTTGTTCTCATCACTCCCACGCGGGGCGGGGAGAGACTAGTTCGTAATAAATTCCATCCCGGGAGAGAGAGCAGAGCCTGCGGCGGAGCCGCACGCTCGATGCATTCAGTAAGGCCCATCCTCAACGCCGCTTGCGCGCAGAGAGGACCGACTGGTCCTGTCTCATTACGTTCTCCACGGCGCCGTGAGGAGCTGAGCCAGTATTCGATACACCTCAGGGTTCAGCGCCAGGCCGATGTGGCTGCCATTCACCTCGATCGCGTTCACGTCCGCTCGGAGGCAAGCTCTCCAGTTGACGACGCCATCCGTGCGCGAGTAAAGCGACGTCGTCGGTACGCGCGGGGGCGCCGCGAGGTCGCGCAGAAAACGTTTCTCCACCGAAGCCGGATGGCCGTAGCGAAACACGTTGTAGGCATGTGCAGCTCGAACGCCCACCATCGTCAACGGGTGAACGTCGAAAGGCGCGCCGAGCGGAGAGCCGAGCGTGATGACCTGCTCGACCAGCTCAGGGTTGCGATGCGAGAGCACCTTCGCGAGTACTCCGCCGCGGCTGTGTCCGATCAACGCCACCCGTGCTCCAGTCCGTCGCTTGAGGTGCTGCAGCGAGTTGATCAGCGGCCGCAGCATCATCTCGGAGTACGTGACGTTGAACGAGACCCCGCCCATCTGCGGGTTGTAGCCGACGCGGCGCAGCCATTGGAACGGCGTGCGCAAAGTCCAATCGCCGGCCAGGAAGCCGGGAATCAGGAGGACCGGCCGCCCGAGGCCAGGCGGGACCTCGATGCCGCGGTAGACAGGGTCTCGAATGAGACGGAGGTATTCGATGTAGACGCGGCCCTCGAGCCACATCGGAGGAATCGGATCCCAGCGCCCAAGATGCCGGAGATCGGGGAGGATCGACGCGGCGATCTCCTCCAGCCGGCTCCGCCTGCTTACAGGGGGTTGTGGGACTGTTGCCAAGTAAAGTTCTGAGTGCTTCTTCGTTATGAAACCGTAGCGGGCTCGGGTGCGACTCTATACGCCAACCACTGGTTGACAATCTCCAGGAATCGATCGGGGGTCTCCATCATCGGCACGTGCCCGACACCCTCGAGGATCTCGAGGGTCCAGTCAGGGCGCCGGCGTATGAGCTCGCGAGCTGCGGCGAGGGGAATGAGACGGTCGAGCTCGCCGTGGACCACCAGGGTCGGAGCCTCGACCTTCTTCATGCGTGCCCAGAAGCGGGGGTCGGCCATACGGAGCCCAAGCGAGCGCACCGCCTGGGTGAAGGCGCGGCTGTTCTGGCGGCCGAGGTTGCTCCGCTCGCGGGTGAGCTGCATGTGGGCCTCGAGCAGGTCGCCGTCAACGCGTGAAGGGTCGGCCGTGACGAGTGCGATCGTCCGTTTCACGAGACCCTCGGGACCAAGAATTCGGGCTCGCCTGTCGATGACGATCTCTGCGAGACCCGGCAGCGACAAGGCTGCCACCACGCCCAAGGTGGAGGGATCTGGGCGGCGGACGTGAATGCCAGGAACCGCCGGGTCGACCAGTACGAGCCGGCTCACCTGGTCCGGGTGATCGGCCGCCACGAGGATGGAGATGTGGCCGCCCATCGAGTTGCCCATCAAGATGACCGGCTCGCCGACCACTTCTTCGATGAAGCGATGCACCAGCTCGGCATTCGCGCCAAGGGCGGCTGACCGGTGGAAGAGGGGAGTCCGGCCGAAGCCGGCGAGGTCGAGGGCCATGGCGCGGTGGTTCTTCGCGAAGCCGGGAGCGACGCCCATCCAGTTGACGGCACTGCCACCAAGGCCGTGGACCATGAGCAGGGGCTTGCCGTCTCCCCCGAAGTCGAGGAATTGGACCGGCCCGTCCAGGTCTACAGTCCGATGCCGCACTGCGTCAACCTTACGCCGAAGGCGGCCCCTACGCGGTCCCTATCGCCGGCCGGGAGTCAAGGATTGTTGAAGCCAAACGCATGAGGATTTCCACCACCGCGCCCTGTGAACGTCGGCCGTCCTTGTAGAGCCTGTCGAACACCACGAACGAGGTGATCCCGCCGATCAGGTCCTCGGCCTCTTTCAGCGAGCAGCCCGGGCGAAGTAGGCCGGCCGCGGCAAGTCGTTCGGCCAACGCCCTGTCTTCGTTTGGACTCTCGACCTCCTGGTTGCTGATCTGAGGCAGGCGGCGAAAGAGGGCGGGATCCGACGACCACATCGCGCATGAGTCTGTGATCCGCTTGCGCAGCTGATCTCGAGGCTCGGCCGGCTCCGCCGCCTGGGCGCCTTGCGGGCTGCGTGCCCCGACCGCCAGCTCTCGCAGCAGGCCGGCTTTTGACCCGAACTGGTTGTAGACAGTGATTCGCGACACCCCGGCCCGCCTCGCCACGGCCCCCGTGCTGAGCTCGGGCTCGCCTGACGCCACCAGCTCGCGGGCTGCCGCCAGGATCGCCAGCCGGGTCCGGTCCACTGCTCCCTGCCGGCGCCCAAGCGTGTAATTGCGCGGCATACAATTAGATTAACAGACAGTACGTTAATTAGATTACAGCGCCAGGAGCTGCAGGAGCGCTTCGCCGTATCGACCGAGCTTCGACGGGCCGATGCCAGGCACCGCCTCGAGCTGGGACATGTCGGCGGGCTTGCGCGCAGCCAGCTCGCTCAGCGTCTTGTCGTGGAAGACCATGAAAGCGGCGATGCCCTCGGTGCGCGCCACCGCCGACCTCCACTCTCGAAGGCGCTGAAACAGGGCTGGGTCGGCGTCCGCCGCCGCCGGAGAAGCTGGATCCTGCGCGATCGAGATCGCAATGGTCTGCGAGCCGCCGAGGACTGCACGGCCTCGATCCGTCAACTCGACCATCGGGTACTGGCCCTGGCTCTGCGCAAGACAGCCGGCGGCCACAAGCTCGTCGAGGAGCTTGCGCAACCTCGGCTGGCTCCAGCCGGAAAGCGAACCGTACGCAGGCACGTGAACAACCCACGGCTGCTCACGACTGAACCGGTTCTCCGTGCCCGCGAGGATCGCGGCCAGATTGACCATTCCGATCCGCCCGGCAAAACGTGTCGCTCCCGCCAGGGCCGCCCGAATAACCGTCTCATCAACGGGAGCGCCGACCTCACCGGCGACCTCGCCGCGCTCACAGCTGTCGCACGAGTGACATGAACGCTCGCCCGTTGCCTCGCCGAAATAGTCGGTGATGAAGGCGTGCCGGCACGAACGCACCTGCGCGTACTCGATCATCTGAGAGAGCTTCTTGTATGCGTGCGCCTTGAGCGCCGAGAGCTGCTTCAGGTCGAGCCGCGTCGGATCCAAAGGCGCGACGCTCCCATCGTCGCGAAGTGCGCCGGCCTTTAGCAGCAGCCGCCTCGAGGCATCGAGCGACTGCAGTGCGGGATCAGGCAGCAAGGCCTTCAGCTCTTCTGGATCAGAGTTCCAAACCCCCAGCCGTGCATACGCGGAGTGCACGCTCATCACCTCGCGCAGGTCAGGGAATGCCGATTCGATGAAATAGACCTGGAGGTCGCGGTCCTTGCTCGAGCTGATGAGAAGACACAAGGCGGGTTTGCCGTCACGGCCGGCGCGGCCCGCCTCCTGGTAGTAGGCCTCGACGCTTCCTGGATAACCGACGTGGATGACCTGTCGGATGTCGGCGAAATCCACGCCCATGCCGAAAGCGCTGGTCGCGACCACGACGCGAAATTCCTTCGATGCGAACCCATCCTGG
>DATCPW010000120.1:0-8788 GCA_036569865.1 Candidatus Dormiibacterota bacterium | reverse complement strand
TGACCGCGTCCAACCACAGCCCCTCTCCCTGACCCTCTCCCCCGAGGGGGAGAGGGTGAGATGGGGAAACGGATACGATGACCGCAGGGCACCAAGGGAATCCGGTGCGAAACCGGAGCTGTCGCGCAACTGTGAGCGGGGAGCCTCCGTCCGACAAAAGCCACTGAGGTCTAACAGGCCTCGGGAAGGCAGATGGGGGCGGCGAGCCGCGAGCCAGGAGACCTGAACGCCCGCAACGGCAACCCGTCCGCGCGCAACGGCACGGAAGCTCCTGGCGGTCGGCTTTCAGCAGCGCGTTCGGGAAGGCTTGACCGCCTGGAGGAAAAATCGTGCGCAAGCACCTCTTATGGGCCAGCGCGACACTGGCTCTTGTCATCGCCGCGTGTGGAGGCTCGACACCGACCAGCCAGGCCACCCCAACCAGCTCGTGCGCCAACGGGGGCGCCGCTCATCACGCGTACGTCGTCGTCCAGCACCTGTCCGGAGCCACGCTCCAAAAATGCGTGGGCTTTGACGCAGACACGATCAACGGCCAGGCGTTGATGGACCAATCAGGGGTCGAGTTTCAGGCGCAGACCTTTAGCTTTGGCAAAGCGGTCTGCCAGGTGGACAACGAGCCCACCTCGTATCCCAAGTGCTTCCCAGACAAGCAGCCGTACTGGTCCCTGTTCGTTGAGACCGGCGGCGCATGGACGAGCGCTGCGAACGGCTACACGCAAGTGAACCTCCACGACAAGGAGGCGCTTGGCTGGCATTACGTCCAGGCAACGGATCCTTCTCCCGCGCCGCCTCCCCTAGCCAGCGTCACCTGAGGCCGAATTGAACGCAAGGGCGGTGGCTGCGTGGTCCGCCACCTCCATCTTCATAGTCCTGTCGACGACTAACCCGGCCTACAAGGCTGCGGTGCTGGTGGCGGCGCTCGTTGCGCTCGCCACCGGCGCCGGCCTGCGCCGGACGCGCGGCGTGCTCACGGGCGTCGGCCTGATCGCTGCATTCGCGGTGTTTCTCAACTTCGTCTCCGCGCACCTTGGGGCCACCGTGCTGTTCGCGCTCCCCGACCAGATCCCCGCTCTGGGCGGCCCCTACACGCTCGAGGCGCTGGCTTTCGGCGCCACCGGGGGATTGACCGTCGCGGCCGCGATCCTGGCCGCCGCGCCGTTCTCCTTGCTCCTCGCTTCGCACGAGGTGATGGATGCATTGCCGGCGGCGCTTTCACGAACCGGCGCTGCCCTGGCGGCGTCCCTCAATCTCGTCCCGGCGGTCGCAGCCTCTTTCGTGCAGGTCACCGAGGCGCAGCGGTTGCGTGGATGGCGACCCCGAGGCCCCAGGTCCTGGTCGGACATCGTGGTCCCAGTCGTGCTGACCAGCGTCGAAGGTTCGATTCAGCTGGCGGAGTCGATGGAGGCTCGAGGCTTTGGCTCGGGCCCACGCACATCGGTAAAGCCGGGCCGGATACAGCGCAACGATTGGTTGCTCATCGGGGCGTCAGGCGCAGCGCTCGCAATCTTCCTCATCTCGCAGGCGATGGGATGGGCGGCTCCCTGGTACGCCTATCCGACCTTGACGGCACCCGCCATCGACGTCAGGCCGCTCACTGCGTGCTTGCTTCTTTTCGCGCCGGTGCTGATTTGGCGGTCGCGAAGCTAACCCACCTCACCTACACGTACCCGGGCGCCGAGGAGCCGGCCCTTCGTGACGTATGCCTCGAGATCGACGAGGGATTGACGGTGGTCGCCGGTCCGTCCGGCGGGGGCAAATCGACTCTGCTCCGCGTTTTCAACGGCCTGGTCCCGCATTTCCACGGGGGCGCAATTTCCGGGAGCGCGTCGGTAGGAACCCTCGACATCGTTGCGACCCACACCCGGGACCTTGCCCGCCACGTCGGCTTTGTTTTCCAGGATCCCGAGCTGCAGACCGTCTACAACGTCGTCGACCGCGAGGTCGCTTTCGGCCTCGAGAACCTGGCTGTCTCGCCACATGAGATGGCCCGCCGCGTCGAAGAAGCCCTCGATGCCGCGGGCGCGTTGCATCTCCTGGGCCGGACAGTGCGAACCCTCAGCGGCGGCGAGCGGCAGCGCGTCGCGTTGGCCTCGGCGCTCGCGATGCGTCCCGAGCTTGTCGTTCTCGACGAGCCCACTTCCCAGCTGGACCCGCAGGGAGCCACATCGGTTCTGTCGGCCCTGATGAGCATGGTCGAGCGCGGGACGCACGCTGTCGTTTCGGAGCACCGGCTGGAACCGATCCTTGACCACGCGCGCGGGCTGCTCTTCATCGAACGAGGCGTTGTGGTGGAGGCCGACCCGAAGACATGGTCGCCACAACCGACATCGGGGCTGATGGCCCGCCAGTCTGCGATTGGAGCCGAGGCATGGTCCCTCGAGAGGGTGACCGCAGGATTCGGGGGCCGTGTGGTCATCGATGGTGTCGACCTCGCGGGTTGCGGCGGCGAGGTGGTGGCACTAAGCGGGCCAAACGGTGGCGGCAAGACGACGCTGCTTCGCTTGATCGCCGGCACCCTGACACCGGTCTCCGGCGTCGTCGGCCGCCGCCCCGGGCGAATTGCGTACCTCCCGCAAAACCCGGCAGCGTTGCTGCATCGCCCGACGGTGCGCTCAGAGGTCACGTTCACGATCGGCCGCGCGGGCGAGAGTGAACAGCCTGAGGTGATCCTCGATGAGCTCGGCCTCATGTCGGTCGCGGAAAGGTACCCGCGCGACCTTTCATCCGGCGAGCGCCAGCGAGCCGCCCTGGCCGCAGTCCTGCCAGGATCGCCGGGTCTCGTCCTCCTGGACGAACCGACACGCGGCATGGATGGCGCAGCCCGAGCCAGATTGGTGAGTCTCGTCGCGAGGCTTCGAGACCTTGGCGCGGCGGTGGTCCTTGCGACGCATGACGTGGAGCTCAGGGCAGCTCTAGCGGACCGGATCGTCAACGTGGCCGGCGGCCGCGTGCTCGAGCAGCCGCGAGAGGCGGTCCTGGCGTGAAAAGAGCGCTCCCAGTTGGTGCGGTCTCGCTTGTGGGCCTCTTACTTTTCCTCTGGCCCTTCCTCGGCAGCGGACTGCCGGCCGACACGCCTGCCTGGACGCTCGCCTTGGCGTGCGTCGTGGGTTTGTTTCTCGTCGAGGCAGGGACGCGCCAGCTGGACTCGCGCGCGGTCGCGCTCCTGGCGGCGATCGCCGCCATCGACACCGCATTGAGGCTTGCGGTGATCGAGGGCATCGGCGGCTTCAGCCCCATCTTCTTTCTGGTGCTGTGCTCCGGCTACGTATTCGGCACCTCGTTCGGGTTCCTCGCCGGCGCCCTCTCGATGCTCGTGTCTGCCCTCGCGGGCGGCGGCGTCGGGCCGTGGGTGCCGTATCAGATCTTTGCGGTCGGCTGGGTCGGGGTTGCCGCTGGGCTGGTCGGACACTGGAGCCGAAGGGGCGGCGTCCCCGGCTGGCGCGATGTGATCGCGCTCGCCGGCGTGGGCGCGGTTATGGGATTCGTCGTGGGAGCTCTGCTCGACATCACAGACTGGGTGCCGGTCTATCGCGGCAATCCGTCGCTGGGCTGGTCGCCAGGGATGAGCGCCGGCACCTCACTCCTGCATTTCGGCCGGTTCTACCTGCTCACATCGCTCGCCTACGACACCTTCCGAGCGGTGGGCAACGTCGTGATGGTGCTTGCGCTCGGATTGCCCGTGCTTGGCGCGCTGAGCCGCCTGCGGTCCCGCCTCACCTTTGAAGTAATACGGTTGGATGGTGACCTGTCAACGTCGAGATGAATAGGTTCGCCATTGAACGTGATGACCATGAATAAACAAACCCGGTTTCCGAAGTAACGCGCAGCCTCCGCGTTATCCCGGTCCCGGGTGAAGCAAGGAACTCAGGTCAACTTGGCGGCCAGCTCTCCCAGGGCGGCTCCCAGCACGCGATTGAACGCAGGGAATGGGTGGATCACGTCGGCGAGAACGCGAATTGGAGTTCCGACCTTCACCGCCAGCACCAGCTCGCCCAGTATCTCGCCGGCTCTCGGGCTCATCACGGTGGCGCCGACGAGCACTCCCCGGCGCCGATCGCCGACGAGCTTCAACACCCCGCCGTGAAAATCGTGGATGTAGCCGCGAGCACTCTCGGCGGGGTCGGTCGATGCAATCTCGACGTCGATGCCCTGCTCGCGGGCGGCGGCCTCCGACAAACCCACGGAGGCGACCTCCGGATCCGTAAACGTGACGCGTGGGACCGCCACGTGATCGGCACGGGCATCCTCGCCGCGAATGCGCCTTGCGACCACCTGCCCGTGGTAGTAGGCGAGGTGGGTGAAGCCGCCGATCCCTGTCACATCGCCAGTCCCGTAAACGCCAGGCGCCGCTTCCAGCGTGGCCGGGTCGACCTTCAGCCAGCCGCGCTCGGTTCGCGGCAAGCCGGCGCTCTCCCAGGCCCCGATGTTGGCGCGACGGCCGGTGGCGACGAGAAGTCTTTCGGCTGTCACGCGCGTCCCGGACTTCATCTTGAGGACCACGCCCGCGTCACCCTTCTCGACTCCGACGCAAGGGTCACCGGCGATGAGCTCGATGCCATCGGATTCTAGGTGTGGTTTCAAACCGGCCCCGGCCTCAGGCTCTTCCAGCCCGAGGAACCGCGGCCCCGCCTCGATGATCGTCACCTTTAAGCCAAAGCGCGCGAACGCCTGGCCGAGCTCCAACCCGATGGCTCCGCCTCCGAGGACCGCAAGCGAGATCGGCAGCTCGCGGGGCAGCGTCGCCTGCCGGTTCGTCCAGTACTCGACGGAATCCAGGCCGGGAATCGGAGGAATCGACGCTGTGCTGCCGTTGGCGATCACCACCGCCTTGCGCGCGACGTAGCGCTCGCCGGCGACCTCGACGGTCTTGTGATCGGTCAGCTTGCCGCTGCCGCGCACCAGCGTTGCGCCTGTTGATTGGAGAGCCGCAGCCGGCCGAGTGTCATCCAGGTCGCGCGCCATCCACAGCACGCGCTTTGAGACTTTGGGAAAGTCGAGCTCCCATTCCACGCGTGAGGCAGCGAGTGTCCGCGCGCGCTCAGCCTCCTTGAGAGTCTCGCCTGACCGCAACAGCGTCTTCGAAGGAATGCAGCCCCAGTACGGGCATTCCCCACCGACCAGCTCTCGCTCGATGACCACCAGAGTCAGGCCGCTGCCCTTGAGCCCGCCGGCGATTGCCTCGCCGGCTACCCCGCCTCCAAGACAGACCACGTCAAATTCCTGCGGCAACCTGTCCACCTCCCGAGTCGCTCCCGCGCCGTAGCGATTCCAGCAACGATGTGGCCGTAAAACTCCCGAGATAACGTTCACCGTCGAACACCGCAGCGCTTTCTGTAGGACTGGCGAGGGCGGCCGCGAATGCCTCACTCAGCGTGCTTGCCTGCGATACGCGTAGCTCGCCCGGCGCCGGTCCCGATGACGGGTGTTCCAGCGTGCCCACGTCGACCTGCTTCACCGACATCCGGCGGACCAGCCGCTCGCGACCGAGAAATTCGGCGACGTATTCGCTGGCCGGACGCGTGAGGATCGCCTCCGGCGTGTCGTACTGCGCGATCTGTGCCTGCATCTGCAGGAGGCAGATGCGGTCGCCGACCATCACCGCCTCATCGATGTCGTGCGTCACGAAGACGACGGTCTTGCGCATCGAACGCTGGATGCGGATGAACTCCTGCTGCAGCCGCTCTCGGGTGATGCGATCGACGGCGCCGAAGGGCTCGTCCATCAAAAGGATTGGCGGGTCGGCTCCGAGCGCCCGCGCAAAGCCGACCCGCTGGCGCTGGCCACCCGAGAGCTGGTGCGGATACCTGTCGCGATACTCGCGTGGGTCGAGGCCCACAAGCTCCAAAAGCTCCTCGACGCGCGCTTTGATCCGCGCCTTGTCCCAGTCCCATAGCCGCGGCACGGTGCCGACGTTGTCGCCGACCGTCATGTGAGGAAAGAGGCCGGTGTTTTGGATCACATAGCCCATCTTCAATCGCAGCTTCGGCGGATCGACATCCTTCGTGTCCTCTCCATCGATGAGGATGCGCCCGCTGTCCGGGGCGGTCAGGCGGTTGATCATCCGAAGCGTCGTGGTCTTGCCGCAGCCGGAGGGCCCGATGAGGACGCACGTCTGGCCGCCCGGAATATCAAGGGTCAGGTCTCGCACCGCGTTGGACCCGCGGGCGAACTCTTTATTGACGTTCTCCAAGCGAATCACGGCGTCGTTTACCGTAATCGAATGCCAGCGGGCTTATTACTTGCGGCCGACCCCTGGATCAACTGGGGCTGGCTCTCGAGCCACGTCCCGCTGTTTGAGGACGCCCTGCAGCAGCACCTCGCGCTCACCTTGTTCGCCATCCTTGGCGGGCTCGTGATCTCGCTGCCGCTCGGGGTCGCTGCCCACCGGTGGGGAGCGTTACGGAACCCGGTCCTGGCAGTGTCCGAAGTCTTCTACACCATCCCGTCGATCGCCCTGTTCGCTCTTCTGATCCCTTACACCGGCTTGACAGCAGTCACGGCCGAGATCGGGTTGATCGGTTACACGGTGCTGATCTTGGTCCGCAACGTGATGGTCGGCCTCGAAGCGGTGCCGCCAGACGTGATCGATGCCGCGAATGGGATGGGGTACCGCCCGCTCGCCAGGCTGGTGCAAATCGAGCTGCCGCTTGCGCTGCCCGCCATCATCGCCGGCATCCGCATCGCCACTGTGACGACGATCGGCCTCGTGACCATCACTGCCCTCATCGGGCTCGGCGGCCTGGGACAGCTCATCCTGCGAGGTTTCATCGAGAACTTCCATACGCCGCTGGTCGTCGCGACGGTGCTGTCGATAGCCCTGGCGCTCATCGCTGACCTGGCGCTCGCCGGCGCGCAACGGCTGGTCGTTCCCTGGGCACGTACGTAGCCATGGAATTCCTGAGCAGCGTCTGGCGGTGGTTTTCCGATCCGGCTCGCTGGAGCGGCGCCGACGGGATCCCGCAGCGCCTTGTCGAGCACGTCCAGCTCTCGGCCGAATCGGTCGCGATCGGTGCGCTCATCGCGCTGCCGATCGGAATCGTGCTGGGACACTTCGGCCGATTCGGCAACCTGGCCATCAACATCTCCAACGTCGGCAGGGCGCTGCCGTCCTTCGGAATCCTCGTCATCGCGTTCCAGGTCTTTGGTCTTGGCGACTTTCCCATTGTGCTTTCGCTCACGGCGCTCGCCATTCCCCCGATGCTCACCAACAGCTATGTGGCCCTGCGCGAGGTTGACCCCGACGTCAAGGATGCGGCGCGCGGGATGGGCTATCGCGAGCTCACGCAGGTTTTGAGGGTCGAGTTACCCCTGGCGGTACCTCTGGTGATGGCAGGGGTACGCACCTCAGCGGTCCAGGTCGTGGCGACCGCGACCCTTGCAGCCCTGATCTCAGGCGGAGGGTTCGGGCGGTACATCATCGACGGCCTGGCACAGCAGGACTTCACAAAGCTGTTTGCGGGCGCCCTCCTTGTCGGGCTACTTGCGGTAGCCACCGAACTGTCCCTCGCTGGACTGGAAGGGTTGCTGGTGCCTCGGGGAATCCGCCTGTTGAAGGCCCCGGTCGCACAAAGAGCAGCCACATTCAAGACCGCATAAATGGAAGAATCAAGGCTGGGCTGAGGTTGGATCGGCATACCGGCCGGCTGGAAGGAGAGACTCAAATGAACCTGAAACTCAATTCGTGGCGCCTGCTCGTGGCGCTGACGGCGCTTGTCGTGGTGGCGGCTTGCGGCAGTGCGCCAGCACCGAGCACATCCAAGGGCACGCTCACCGTCGCCGGCTTCAACTTCCCGGAGAGCAGCATCCTTGCTGATATCTACGGCCAGGCGCTTGCCCACGACGGCTACACCGTCAACTACAAGCTGCTTCTCGGCACACGGCCGATCGTCGTGACCGCGATCAAGGCGGGCCAGGTCGACTTATACCCGGGCTATGCGGCGAGTGAGCTCGAGTACTTCAACAAAGGCGCCGGCGAGGCCACGAGCGACCCTGCAGCGACCACCGCCAAACTCAATACGTACCTACAGCCGTTGGGGCTGGTCGCGCTGACCCCGGCGGCGGCCGTCGACGCGAACGCCTTCGCCGTGCCGCAGGCGATCGCCGACAGGTACCACCTGACCAAGCTGTCCGACATAACCCCGACAATCGCGAGCCAGCTCGTGTTTGGCGCCGGGCCCGAGTGCCCGACTTACAAGTTCTGCCTCCCCGGGCTGGCGAGCGTGTACGGCCTCCACTTCAAAGCTGTCAAGACTCTTGACACCGACGGATCTCTCACCCGAGCAGCATTCAAGAACGGCAGCATCCAGATTGGCCTCGTGTTCACCACGGACGCCGACCTCAAGTCGTTGGGATTGGTCGTCCTCGAGGATGACAAGCACATGACCGCGGCTGACAACGTGGTTCCCGTCGTTCGCCAGGCGGTGGCCACCGACGAAGTCAAGACCGTGCTCAACAACATCGACGCGAAGCTGACGACCCAAGATCTGATCTCTATGGTCGATCAGGTGGCGAATCAGCACCAGGACGCCGCCACTGTCGCCACGACGTGGCTGCAGCAGCACAACTACTCGAGCTAGCCGCCGGACCCCTTCTGCCGCTCCAGCCCGACGGCATTCGCCGCCGCGCCTGCCACCAGCAGGCCGGCGGCGATCAACATTGCGGTTCGGAACGCATCCCCCGACGCATACCTCGCTTGGGCCGCTACGTCGCCTGGAGCTGACACGGCCGGCCGGTTGAGCGGGCTCACCTCGGCTCGCAGCGCCGTGGATGAAGGATCGGTGCCGGGGAT
>DATCPW010000119.1:0-7958 GCA_036569865.1 Candidatus Dormiibacterota bacterium | reverse complement strand
CCGGCCGCGCGGGCTCGCCCGACTGGAACGGCGTCCTTGTCGGGGACGCGGTTGCGCCAGACGGCGCTGCCGTCGGTCCAGGGCATACCGGCCACCGGGATGTTGTCCTTCACGGCCAGGGTGCTGCCGACGAGTGGACCGGCTCCGGCGTGAGCCTGCCGATCCACGTGCACGTATGCATGCAGGTGGGGATCAAAGCGGTCGATCGCGGCCAGGTGGGCCCGCACAACCTCTGTGGGCCCGAGGTCGCCGGCCTCCACGCGACGCGCGATCTCAACTGCCGGGAGCCAGGCCGGGGAGCTCTCGTTCAACTCGGTGTTCGACTGATCGCCACGTTGTCCAAGAGCACTGAGAGTTTAGGCGACGCTCAGAGGTCGCCGCGGATATCAGACTCGAGCGTGGCCAGGCCGGCGGCTGTAGATCGGCTCCGCGATACCATCAAGTGCGCCGTGACCTATTCGATCGTCGCGCGAGACAGGAAAACTGGAGAGTTCGGGGTAGCAGTGCAGTCGCACTATTTCCAGGTCGGTCCAGTCGTGCCGTGGGCGCTGGCCGGCGTTGGGGCGGTGGCAACGCAGTCGCAGGTGAACATCAGCTACGGACCCCTTGGCCTGGAGTTGCTGCAGGCGGGCTATACGGCAGAGCAGGCGCTGCGCGCGCTCATCGCTGCCGATCCGGGGGCGGAGTTGCGTCAATGCGCGATAGTCGATGCCGCGGGAAATGTGGCCGCGCACACGGGCGCGAAATGCATCCCGGCTGCCGGGCACTTACTCGGCGACGGTTTCAGCTGCCAGGCGAATCTGATGGAGCGTGACACCGTATGGGGAGCGATGGCGGCCGCCTATGCGTTGGCGGACGCGCCCCTCGCCGAGCGGATGATGGCTGCGCTCGAGGCCGCCGAGGCCGAGGGTGGGGACATCCGCGGAAGGCAGTCGGCGGCGATGCTCGTGGTCTCGGGAAGCGGTACAGGACGGCCCTGGGAAGACCGGCTCATCGACCTCCGAGTCGAGGACGCGCCCGAGCCGTTGCAGGAGCTCCGTCGACTCATCCACATCAGGCGGGCCTACGCGGCGGACGCCGAAGCCGACCTGCTCGACGAAGCCGGAGACGCTGCGGCCGCGGGCGCCAAGAGGCAGAAGGCTCTCGAGCTGGCCCCGGAGATTGTCGAGCTTCGTTTCTGGGCCGGGGTGGCGATGGCGGAGTCAGGCGACCTCGATGGGGCCAGCGCGTTGATAGCCGAGGCAGTCAAAGATGACGCCAGGTGGCTGGAGACTCTTCGACGGTTGGTCAGCGTCGATCGCCTGTCCGCGGAGAAGGCCGCGGCCATCGAAGCCCGCGTCTCCAAGTAAACTGCACGAGTCTTGGGGAAATCGAAAGGTCCACGTCGAGGTCCGCGAACGCCGAAAGCGCGCAAGGTGGATCGCGACGACGGAGACCAGAAAGAAGCAGCGGTCGTGATGGACGCCGTCGTCGCGCAGGCGCTGCCCAACGCGATGTTCGAGGTCGAGCTCGAGAATGGGCACAAGCTCATCGCCTACGCGGCAGGCCGCATGCGCCGCTATTTCATCCGCATCACGCCCGGCGACCGCATCCGCGTCGAGCTGTCGCCGTACGACCTGTCACGAGGACGCATCGTCTACCGGTATCGCGAGTAGCTTGACCTCGGACATAGTCGGCGGGCTGGCCTCGGCCCGTGTCTTCGACCTCGAACAGCTCCGCTACGCAGGCGCGCCATCGCACCCCGCGCACGCTCCCGGCTTCAACTACTTCCTGCACCGCCACCACGCGCCCGGCGCCCCTGAGGCTCGGACTGGAGCCTCCGGCATCGTGGTGATGCCCGAGCACTCGGGCACGCACATCGACGCTCTCGCTCACCAGGCCGAGAACCTGATGCTGCATGGGGGAGTCCCCGTGGACGGCGTGCAGACATCGGCGGGATTCCGGGCCCTCGGTATCGAGCAGATGGCTCCGATCGTGGGCAGGGGCGTCCTTCTCGACGTGGCCGGCGAGCACCGTCTTGAACCGGAACATGCGATCACCCCCGACGAGCTGCAGCGGGCAGCAGCGAGCGCCGGCGTGGAAGTTCGCGAAGGCGACGTGGTCCTCGTGCGCACCGGTTACGGGGCGCTGTGGAACGAGCCTGAACAGTACCTGCGGGCAGCGGGAGTCAGTGGAGCGGGCTCACGTTGGCTTGCGGAGCTCAATGTCAAAGCGGTCGGAGCCGACAACATCGCCTGGGACGTGGTGGGACCCACCGATCCCGACCTTGGGGTGACGCTGCCCGGCCACGTCCTCCTGCTGGTCCGGGCCGGGATCCCGATCATCGAGAACCTCAACCTGGAGGAGCTGTCCGCGGCGAACGTCTACGAGTTCGGTTTCGTGTGCCTGCCGCTCAAGATGCGAGGCGCCACGGGTTCGCCTGTTCGTCCCATCGCTATAGCGGGACCGTAGCCAACCACCCTCACACGCGTTAATTCAAGAGGTGGTGGTCCGCAAAACGCCAACGTGGGCGTTCGCGCTGGCGTTGACAGCTCTCGTGGCTTGCTCGCCGGCACCCAGCCCGATCGCAGCCGGCCCTCTCGCCTGGGCGGCAGGGGCCTCCGAATCGCATTCCTACTCGCCGCCGCCTTCGCCCGTTCCGCGGCGCACGCACCGCGTGCTGGCAGTGAAGCTTGATTACCAGGATCACAACCTCAGCTGCGAGGCGGCGGCGCTGAAGATGGCCCTGGCGTACGAGGGCATCGCAATCGACGAGCTCACTTTGATGAGATACATGTCGGTTGATACGCGACCTGCGAAGTTCGACGCTCGAGGCCGGCTGGTCGCCTGGGGTGACCCTGCCAAGGCATATGTCGGGAACGTGGACGGACACATCGAGCGGTATACGGGCTATGGCGTGTACCAGGCGCCAGTCGCCAGGGCGGCCATTCGCGCAGGAGCGAATGTGCTCGCGGCGGGCTCAGGGCTGTACGGGTCAGGCATCGCTTCGAGCGCGATCTATAACGCGGTGCTTGACGGCCACCCCGTGGTGGCCTGGATCAGCAACACGTATCACGTGGTTCCCTTGAGCCTTTACGTCGCATACGACGGCGCGACCGTCTGGTACACGATCACCGAGCATGCAGTCACAGTTGTCGGCGTCCGGCCAGGTGCTGTTCTGATCAACGACCCGTGGTTTGGTCAGGCCTGGCACAGCAAGGCGCAGTTCGAGTCGGCCTACAAGACCTTCAACCACATGGCGGTAATCGTCGGCCGCTGAGACCTGGCCGCAGACCCTCGGCTAGCGGCGACCCACTGTCTGGAAGCAGTCCAGGCAATAGACAGGGCGGGCACCCGTCGGCACGAACGGCACCTGCGTCTGCTTTCCGCAGTTCGAACAGATGACGTCATGCATCGCGCGCGTCCGGCCGTTGCCCTCAGTGGTCCGCCGCGCCGCCCTGCATTCGGGACAGCGCCGGGGCTCGTTCTGAAGCCCGCGAGACTGGTAGAACTCCTGCTCCCCCGCCGTGAAGAGGAAATCGCGACCGCAGTCACGGCACTGCAACGTTCTGTCCGAGAAACTCACCGTCTGGCCTCCCCAAAATGTCGCTCAGAGGCCCGGACGGCGACGGCCGGATCTACCCCCCTAGCGCTCCGGGGGCGATTCTAACTCGACTGACGCCGATTTGGCGGGACCGGCTCGATTCGGTCCCCAGCTGGCGCTATTCTCGATCGGACGTGATCGTCGACGCCCACCTGGACATCGCCTGGAACGCCATCTCGGCCGGTCGCGGCTTCCTCACGGCGCCCGCTCCCGGCTACCTGGTCAGCCGCTCGTCACTGGCGGCGGCAGGCGTAGGCCTGATCTTCGCGACCCTGTACACGGCGCCGGCGCGGGCCGGACGGGCGATGCGCACGCGGTTCGTGTACGAGAACGAGCACGAGGCGCACATCATGGCCCTTGCCGAGCTGAACTACTACAGGAGCTGCGGGCTGCAGCTGATCGGCAAAAAGAGCGAGCTTGCCGCTTACGTCCGCGGCTGGAGGAGAGGACAGGTTGCGGCAGTGCTGCTCATGGAAGGCGCCGACCCCATCGAGACCCCGTCCCAGCTCGGAGCATGGACCGATCGAGGTCTTCGCATCGTCGGGCCGGCTTGGGGTGCGACCAGATACAGCGGTGGCACCGGCGCTCCTGGCGGATTGACCGGGCTCGGCGCGCAGCTCCTCAAGGCGATGCGGCGCAAGCGGATGATCCTCGACCTGAGCCACATGGCCGATGCGGCGGTGGCCGATGCCTTCGAGCAATGGCGCGGGCCGATCATCGCGTCCCACAGCAATGCCCGGGCCATCGTTCCAGGCGACCGGCAGATCACCGACGCGACCGCGGCCGAGGTGGCCCGCAGAGGAGGCATGCTCGGCGTCAGCTTCTATCAGCCCCACCTACGCAAGTCGGGGCGCGCCTCGCTCGACGATGTCGTGCTTCACGCGGTGCACCTCGCGCGGGCCGCGGGCGGCCCCGAGCACATCGGCCTGGGCACCGACCTGGACGGAGGATTCGACTCGAGGCACGCTCCGATCTCGAACCTGGACCAGCTCAAGCAGCTCAGCGGGCGCCTCCAAAAGCACTTCACCCGCGCCCAGGTTGAGGGCATCATGGGA
Organism: Candidatus Dormiibacterota bacterium; assembly: GCA_036569865.1. Taxonomy (GTDB): domain Bacteria; phylum Chloroflexota; class Dormibacteria; order Dormibacterales; family Dormibacteraceae; genus Palsa-872. Next base: position 3,320 of record DATCPW010000119.1, on the reverse strand, counting down.
GCGAACTGGCTCGGGTTCTTGGGGCGCGCTCTACCGGACTAAGGACTACAGGGAGTTGACTAGCTGCTTGGCGCTCATGAAGGCGAAGCCCATGCCGTGGCCGTTGTATCCCGCGCAGATGTACACGTTGGGCACGCCCTCCACTGGACCGACGTGAGGCAGGCCGGACTCGGTGAAGCCCAAGGTTCCCGCCCAACGATGCGTGATCTCAGCAGACGCTTCCAGCTGCTCGACCTGCGCCTCGAGATGGGCCTGGATCCGGCTGGTTGGTTGATCGTCATATCCCACCTCGACTTCTGGCGCTGTGTCACGCCACCCGCCGATTAGGATCTCGCCGGCCGGCAGCTGCCGCCAGTATCGGTACCCGAAATGGGAATACGTGGGCAGGTCGCAGAGCGGTCGCGCAATGGGCGCCGTGGCCAGCATCTGTGCCCGGCGCGGCTGGACGAGCGGGGGCAGCACCTCGGCCGCGTTCTCGGGCCCGGCGAGGGCTATCTGAGCCGTGTAGGCGTTCGTCGCGAGGATGACGATCTCTGCAGAGAATTCGTCACGTTCCGTGAGTACATGGACGCCGATAGGGCTCGAGTGAACGGTTATCACGTCGACACCCTCGCAAATCGCGCCCGGAGGAGCCTGGCGGGCGAGAGCCCCCACCATTGCGGCGGGATTGATCTCCCCGTCATCGGGGTTGATCAGGCGTTTGCCATCCCACATTGCCTCGAATCCGTCCTCATTGAGGAGCTGTGCGGATTCGGCCAGCTGTTCTGCTTCTTTTGGCCCAGAGGCGAGGGTCGCGCTACCCAGGCGCCGATGGCCGACCTTCTGCCCAGCCACAGCCTCGACCATCGCGTCGTGGTTCTCATTCGTGAGATGCCATACCTCCCGCGCCTTCTCGCGACCGAAAATGCGTACGGCCTCTGCGTAGTTCTCGGCCACGCCTGCGAGTAGGAAACCGGCGTTTCGGCCGCTGGCCCCGGCGGCGATGTGCGTCCGCTCGACAAGGACGGCTTGGATGCCGCGGCGCTGAAGGTGATGCAAGAGGCTGACACCGGTAATGCCGCCACCGATCACTATTACCTCGGCCGCGCCCGGAGACGTGCCGGCGTACCTCTCGGGGGGTCGAGGCCAGAAGGGAGTGCTCAAGGTGATCGAAAGGCTAGCGGAGGCGGCTTGCCTTGTTGCCTTCGGCGACCGAATACCATTTGAGGTGCCACATGGATTTTGAGAGCTACGACGTCCTGGTTGTCGGCGGGGGGCTCGCCGGCATCAGGGCAGCGATAGCGGTGGTCGAGACCAACCCGCGGCTTAAGGTCGGCTTGGTCTCGAAGGTTTACCCCATGCGCAGCCACACAGTCTCCGCCGAGGGTGGCGCCGCAGCCGTCCTGCGACCGGAAGACAGCTACGAGACCCACGCCTACGACACCATCAAGGGTTCCGACTACCTGGCCGACCAGGACGTGGTAGAGGCCTTCGTGCGCGAAGCGCCAATCGAGGTGATCCAGATGGAGCACTGGGGTTGCCCGTGGAGCCGGGACCCGGACGGGAAGATCTCGGTCCGACCTTTCGGTGGGATGACTACGTGGCGCACGTGCTTCGCAGCTGACAAGTCCGGCTTCCACATGCTGCACACGGTATTCCAGACCTCCCTCAAGTACCCGCAGATCCATCGCCACGACGAAGCGTTCGTGACAAAGCTCCTGGTCGAGGATGGACGGTGTGTCGGCGCGGTGGCGATCGACATGCGGAGCGGCAGGTTCGATGCAATTACCGCCAAGGCGGTGATCCTGGCCACTGGCGGCATGGGCCGCGTGTATGCCTTTACCACCAACGGCAACATCTGTACCGGTGACGGCATGGCGCTCGCTTATCGGGCGGGCGTCGGGCTGAAGGACATGGAGATGGTCCAGTTCCATCCGACCGGGCTGCCGTTCACTGGAATCCTAATCACGGAGGCCGTCCGCGGCGAGGGCGGGTATCTGACCAACAAGGACGGCGAGCGCTTCCTAAAGCGATACGTCCCCAACAAGATGGAGCTGGGTCCGCGCGACATCATCTCGCGAGCCATGATCACCGAGTTCGAAGCGGGCCGCGGGTTCGAAGGCCCTCACGGCAAGTACATGCACCTCGATGTCAGGCATCTCGGCGAGGCGGTCATCGATCGCAAGCTGCCGTTTATGCGCGAGCTGGGCCGGGAGTTCGTCGGCATCGACATCGTCCACGATCCGATACCGGTGCGGCCGGTTATGCACTACATGATGGGCGGGGTGGACGCCGACATCTCGGGAGTCACGCCCCTGGCGGGCTTGTATGCGGCCGGCGAATGCGCAAACGTCGGTCTTAACGGAGGCAACAGGCTTGGCTCCAACTCACTTTCGGAGTGCCTGGTGTTCGGCGCCGCAACGGGCCGAGCGGCCGCCGAGTACGTGAGCTCGGCCAAAGCGGTCGGCGCGAATCCGATCGAAGGCATGCTCAAAGACGAGACCAAGCGCATCGTGATGGATTACCTCGACAAGAAGAGTGGCGACGAGAAGATCGGCGTCATCCGCGAGGAGATGCAGCTCAGCATGGACGCCGGCGCCGGCGTTTTCCGGACTCGCGAAGGACTCGAGAAGCTGACGAAGCAGCTCGGCAATCTTCGCGACCGTTTCGGCAGGATCAAGATCGAAGACTCGAGCCGTACCTTCAACACCGAGCTGATGTCTGTGCTCGAGCTCGACTACATGCTCGAGGTGGCCGAGGTGATCACGTACTCGGCGCTTGCGCGCGAGGAATCGCGTGGCGCCCATGCGCGTCGCGATTTTCCCGAGCGGGACGATGAAAAGTTCCTGAAGCATACGATCGCATTTCGCACTGACGAGATTTCCCCGCGGCTTGAGTACCGCGACGTTCGAATCACCAACTTCAAGCCGCAAGCGCGCGCTTACTGAAGGGGAGGACCAAGTGGCCGAGAAGAGGATCACCGTTCGCGCGACGCGGTTCGACCCGGCGAAGGATTCCGAACCGCGCCTGCAGTCCTACGACATTCCCTTCAGCGACGACAGCATGGTGGTCCTGGACGCGCTGAACTACATCAAGTCGCACGTCGACGGCAGCCTCAGCTACCGATGGTCGTGCCGCATGGGCATATGCGGCAGCTGCGGCATGACGGTGAACGGGACGCCGAAACTGACCTGCTCAGCCTTTCTCCGAGATTACTGGCCCGGCTCCATAACGGTCACTCCGCTCAACAACTTTCCGATCGTTCGCGACCTGGTCGTGGACATGGAGGACTTCATGGAGAAGCTGAAATCCATCAAGCCCTGGATCATCCGAAAGCAGGA
>DATCPW010000118.1:0-28429 GCA_036569865.1 Candidatus Dormiibacterota bacterium | reverse complement strand
AGGCCCGCGGTCTTCAAAACCGTTTGCGGGGCGCTGCTGAGGCGTCCTGGGTGGGTTCGATTCCCATCCATCCCCGCCACCTCTGAGCATCGTGACAGCCAAGTTGACAAGGCTATCGTGCTGGCATCGCGCTAGAACGGTTGCTGCAATTGTTATGGCGGGGTCCGCACAGTGAAACATCACGCGCATTCCCTAGCGCCTCGGAGCGCCTTTACGTGACTGAAGAATGGACGCCGGCATGACACGCCCAGATCAAGACCACGATGGCCCTGATGCAGGTCAAGACGCCCTCGCAACCGCAGGCGAGCGCGACATAGAAGGGCGGGACCGCGATTTAGCTGCCGATGCGCGTGACCGAGAGGCCGAGCAGCGCGATCGAGAAGCCGAAGCGCGTGACGACGCGGCGGGCGATCACGACCGAACCGCAGGCGACCGCGCAGCGAGCGAGCGTCAACATGCTTCAGGTGAAGGCGCCCGGGCCCCCTCGGGCCACGCCGAGGCTGCCGACAACCGCGCCCAAGCCGTCAACGACCGCAAGGTTGCGGCCGAGGATCGCGCGCAGGCGGCAAAGGACCGCGAGGATTCCGGCACCGACGAGTTGACAGGAGTGCGGCGCCGGGAGGCCGGGCTGGCGGCACAGGATCGCGACGTCGCGGCGGGCCTGCGTGACCGGGAGGCTGAGGCGCGTGACGACGCTGCGGGTGATCTCGACCGAACCGCTGGGGATCGCGCAGCGAGTGACCGCCAGAATGCGGCAGACGAAGGTGCCTGGGCCGCCTCGCGGCGTGCTGGGGCCGCGGACAACCGAGTCCAAGCCATCAACGATCGCCGCGTTGCGGCGGAAGATCGCGTACAGGCCGCCAAAGACCGCGAGGATTCCGGGATCGACGAGTTAACCGGTGTGCGGCGCCGCGAGGCCGGGCTGGCTGCGCAGGACCGCGACGTGGCGGCCGGGCTGCGGGACCGAGAGGCCGAAGCGCGCGACGAAGCAGCGCGTGATCTCGACCGAACCGCAGGGGACCGCGCCGAGAGCAACCGCCAGCGTGCGGTAGATGAAGGGGCCCAGGCCGCATCGGGGCGTGCAGAGGCCGCCGCCTACCGCGCCCAAGCAATCAACGATCGCAAGCTTGCAGCCGAAGATCGCGCGCAGGCCGCCAAAGACCGAGAAAGCTCCGCGCTTGCTGCACGAGCGCGCGACCTCGCGGCTGAGCTGCGCGATCGAGAGGCCGAGGCACGCGATGACGCGGCGGGTGACTTCGACCGGACCGCTGGGGATCGCGCTGCGAGCAACCGCCGGCGAGCGGCCGACGAAGGTGCCCGGGCCGACTCGGGGCGCGCTGAGGCCGCGTTCAGCCGCGTGCGCGCCATCAACGACCGCAAGGTTGCAGCGGACGATCGCGCACAGGCTGCCAAGGACCGTGAGGATTCGGAAACAGACGAGTTGACGGCAGTGCGCCGCCGCGAGGCAGGGCTAGCCGCGCGGGAGCGTGACGTCGCGGCCGAGCAGCGTGATCGAGAAGCCGAAGCGCGCGACGACGCGGCCGGTGATCTCGACCGAACCGCAGGGGTGCGCGCGGCGAGCAACCGGCAGCGCGCGGTAGACGAAGGCGCCCGGGCCGACTCGGGCCGCGCCGAGGCTGCGGACAGCCGGGTACGGGCTATCAATGACCGCAGGGTTGCAGCAGAGGATCGTGCACAGGCCGCCAAGGATCGTGAAGATTCCGGAACAGACGAGTTGACTGCAGTTCGCCGACGTGAAGCCGGGGTGGCTGCGCGCGAGCGTGATGTTGCGGCTGAACTGCGGGACCGAGAGGCCGAAGCGCGTGACGACGCCGTGGGCGATCGGGCGGCGAGCAACCGTGAGCGCGCCGAAGCCGAAGGCGTGCGGGCCGACTCGGGGCGCGCTGAAGCTGCGGACAGCCGCGTGCGCGCCATCAACGACCGAAGAGTTGCAGCAGAAGATCGCGCCCAGGGCAGCCACGACCGCCAGATTGCAGCCGAAGATCGGGCACAGGCCGCCAAGGACCGCGAAGATTCCGGGACCGATGAGTTGACGGGAACAAGCCGCCGGGGCGCCGGGCTGGCTGCCATCGCGCGCGAGATCAATCGCGCGGCGCGTGACAACGGAGAGGTCGTGGCTGCCTATGTCGATGTAGACGGGCTTAAAACCACGAACGACACCATGGGCCACTCGGCTGGGGACACATTGCTGGTCGCGGTCGCGAGCTCCCTTCGAGAGTGCCTGCGTTCATACGACGTGATCACTCGCGTCGGCGGCGATGAGTTCGTGTGCGTTCTCCCTGGCATTTCGATCGAAAACGCGCGGCAGCGTTTTGAAGCCGTGGGCGAGATGTTGGCCGGGGTCCGCCCCGGCGCTTCCATCACAGTCGGCTTTGCCCGACTCGAGGCCGGTGACTCGACTGATGGTCTCATCCAGCGCGCCGACGAAGAGGTATCCAGGGCTCGCCGGCGCGCCTAGCCATCGCCGTTGCCGGCGCCAATGGGTGCGTTCGAGTCCCATTCATCCCCGCTAGAGTCATCGAAGTGGGCCTTCCTTTGGGGAATGGATGATAGGGACGCCGATGAGTAGGACATTGATACCAGCCTGCCCCTGACCGTCGATGCAAGCGAGGAGCAAGAGCGCCAAGCATGGTAGTCGACGACTCCCCCCTCGCCGCTGACAGCCGAGAAAGACAGCCAAGGCCGCGAACCATGGTGGACGAATGCGAACGACTGGGGAATTCCGTCCGTCGCGCCGAACTGAAGCGGACGCTTACGGACGGTTGTGGACGCTAGCCCTGCGGTCTTCAAAACCGTTTGCGGGGCGCTGCTGAGGCGTCCTGGGTGGGTTCGATTCCCATCCATCCTCGCCACTCGCTTGTAGCGAGCCAGACAGCCACGGATGTCTAAATGGTTATCGCCGTGCTCATGTCCGGTGGGACCTTGTGCACTCCAAACTCAGTCGTCAACCACAGCTCACCTCTGAGAGCCGCAGTCCCGCCTTCGCAGTGTTGTTCGAAGAGAACATCAATGTCCACGATCTCCCCGCTTGATGTCCATCTCACGCTCGTGACATCGAACTGTCCGCTGAGCGTGTTGCAGCCGCGGCCGCTGCCATCGATATCCAGTCCCGGCGCCTTGCCGGTGACGAATGGCGCTCTCTCCGCTTTAATGAACTTTCCGACTCTGAGCGCCCCGTTGCTCGGCGCACGGAACTCGAGATCCCACCAATCGCCCTTACCCGACACGTTCACCTGGATGTCATGACCATCACCGCGAATTGCGAAATTGGATTCGGCCTCGGTCCAGAGCTCGTTCTTTCCGATTCCAATGAAGTCGCCGGGGTCGCTCTGGAAGCGCAGCCATGCGTCAGCTGCCGGCCGCAGCTGGTGAGATGCGGCGTTGGGCGGTTGGTCTTGCAGTGCGGTCGTTAGAACCGGCTGCGTGAGCCTCGTGTAAACCCCCGATGCAAATAGAGCGCCTGATGCCCCGTAGACCAGAGTCAGTCCGCAACAGATAGCGAGAATAGTGCGCCGCCAGGCTGGTGCGCGAGCCAAGGCGTATCCAACCCCACCCGCAGACAGCAACAGCGCAACTACCCACAGCCCGATCAGCAACGAGAACCAGATAGTCATAGATCGGCGTATGTCTAACGGAAGCGGGCCTCGACACTTGCCGCCGGCGCACTCATGAGCGTGCACTCGACGGAGAATTGCCTTAGCCGTGTCCGAGAACGCTGCCATCGGTGTCTTCGATAGCGGGATGGGAGGCATTTCGGTGCTCAATGACATGAGATCCCTCCTGCCTTGCGAACGATTTATTTACGTGGCGGACTCTGCCCATGTTCCATACGGCCCCAAGTCCCCTGAATACATCCAGAGGCGATGCGATCTGATCGCCCGCTTCTTGATCGAGCGCGGAGTGAAAGCTCTCGTGATCGCATGCAACACCGCGACAGCGGCGGCAGCCGACCAGCTGCGAGCGAGCTATTCCGTACCCGTGATCGGAATGGAACCGGCTGTCAAGCCGGCCGCGGCCGCCACCAAGCGGCGGGTGGTGGGCGTGCTGGCGACCTCGGGGATGCTTGCGAGCGCGCGCTTTGCCGCTCTTCTCGATCGCTTCGCCAGCGGCATACGAGTCGTGACACAGGCGGCCCCGGAGCTGGTGCTCTTGGCCGAGGCAGGCGACCTCAACTCAGAGGCAGCGCGCATAGCATGCGAGATGGCCGTCCGCCCACTCGTTGATGCAGGCGCCGATGTGATCGTGCACGGCTGCACTCACTTCCCATTCTTCAAGCCGCTGATCGCCGGCATTGTGGGCACCGAAGTCATCCAGATCGACACTGGAGCGGCTGTGGCCAGCCACTTGGCCCACGTGCTTCGCACGCGTAGCCTTCTCGCCGGCGGTGCAGCGGGCGGCGCCGATTTCTTCACCAGCGGAGATCCGGCAACCGCCAGCGTTGTGGTCAGCCGGCTCTACCGAGAGGCTAGCGTGTACGTGCTTCCCGACTCATTTCGATAGGCACGTGACTATCTGGTAGCGAGCCCCACGCCGGTGGATCGGTGTCTTCCGCACAAACATGCCGGCGGCTCAAAAGAGCCGCCGGCGTTCACTGCATGAGGGAGTTACGAGGCGCTGATCGTGACCGTATACGGATCCTGGTCGGCGCCGCCCGTGCTGGGGTCGAAGTGGCTCCGTCTGCGTGCTAGCGCACGACCTCCAGTCCCGCCTGCGCTACGTCCATGTCCTGCTTGTAGTGGCCTCCGCTGACGCCGATCGCGCCAACGATCGCTTCGCCGATCTTGATCGGGTATCCACCTCCAAAGACAACGAGCCTATCGATGCCCCCGACGGCGCCGGCGGCCAGCGGCGGATCGTTCTTGATGAACTCGTGCCAGGCGTCTGTCGACAGGCCGAAACCGACCGCTGTGTAGGCCTTGTCCTGGGCGATCTGGACGCTGAGGAGAGCGGCGCCGTCCATCCGGCTGAAGGCCTTCAACACCCCGGCCTCGTCGCAGACGGCGATCACAAATGGGTGGCCCATGCTTTTTGCCTTGGCCTCTGCTGCGGCTACGACCTTGTGCGCCAGCTCGCTGCTGATGCTTGGCTTGTTGAAGGTGTCGCTCATTGATCCCCCTCCCTCTCTAATACTCGGTATCGCTGCTCGAGGTCAAGAATCTCGGGCAAGCCGATAAAGCTGACGAAGTCGCCGAACCGCGGAAGGTCAGGAAGCACCCTGATCGGAGAACCATCCTCCTTGATTTTGGCGAGCACGTGGCGCATCGCTTTGGTCGCTGCGAGCACTGTGCTGATCGGAAAAATGACGATATCAAAGCCGAGCTCGAGGAGCATGCTGTGCTCGATCGCCGGTGTCTTGCCCCCCTCCGCATAGTTGAACAGAAGTGGGACCTGCGGGAATGCCGCTGCGATGGCACGGATCTCTCCCTCTGTCTGGGGCGCCTCGATGAAGAGGACGTCGGCTCCCGCCTCACGGTAGAGCCGTGCCCGCTCGATGGCGGCCTCCAGCCCCTCGACGGCGCGGGCATCTGTCCGAGCGATGATCATGAAGTCGGGGGAGCTACGCGCGTCGACCGCGGCACGGATCTTGGCCGCCATCTCCTCGGACGGGATGACCTGCTTGCCTTCCATGTGCCCGCATTTCTTGGGCGCCACCTGGTCCTCGATGTGGATCGCGTCGACTCCGGCTCTTTCGTATGCCTGAACGGTACGGATGACGTTGATCGGGTTCCCGTACCCGGTGTCCGCGTCGGCGATCACCGGGATCCCCACCGCGTCGACGATCCGGCGCGCGTTGCCGACCATCTCTTCCATCGTCATCAGCCCGACGTCCGGCCGCCCCAGGTAGGCGGCTGAGGAACCGAAGCCTGTCATGTAAACGGCCGGGAAACCGGCCTCCTCAACCAGGCGAGCACTGAGCGCGTCGTAGCAGCCTGGGGCCAGGACCGGCGAGTGCTCCCGGATCAGCTCGCGAAGATGGGAGCGGGGAGGTTCTCCCCGCGCGCGCAGCAGCCCCGCCACGAGTAGATGATGGCGCGTTCAACGTCTGCCTGCGCACCACGGGTCTGCGTCACCGACGCTCGGCAGGTGCTCGCAGAGGGGTACTCCCGTTGGGTGGTAGATCTGCCAGGTTGGGGCCTAACATATCTTCCGTCGTTAGAAATCGCACCGCTGCACGGGCGGAGGCAAGGGGGACTTCATGGTGATTTGGGCGAGACGTGGTGTCGGCATCCTCTGTGGTTTCGTTCTGGTGGCGCTGGCGGCGGCACCCGCGGCGGCTTCTGGCACTGGACGGAGCAGCCACAGCGCGCCAGTCTGCGGTCCGGCGCTGGCGGGCCTGGCGAGCTGCCACTCCTTCTTCGTGCTCGACCGATCCGGAGCAAAGCCGTTCGCGAGCACCAGTCCCCAGGGTTACAGGCCGGCCGACCTGCAGTCAGCCTACAAATTGCCCTCTTCGACCGCGGGTAGCGGGCAGACGGTTGCGATCGTCGACGCCTATGACGACCCCAAAGCGGAGTCCGACCTTGGCATCTATCGGTCGACCTTTGGGCTAACCCCATGCACGACGGCCAACGGGTGCTTCCGCAAGGTGAATCAGACGGGCGGCACCAGCTATCCGCGAGGCGATCGCGGCTGGGCGCTGGAGATCTCCCTGGACGTCCAGATGGTCTCGGCCATCTGCCCCAACTGCCATATCCTTCTGGTCGAGGCGAGCTCCAACAGCCTCGCGAACCTGGAAGCGGCTGTGAACGAAGCGGCCACCCTGGGTGCCAAGGAGATCAGCAACAGCTACGGTGGGAGTGAGTCGTCGGGCGAGACATCAGCCGATGCTGCTTACAAGCACCCCGGGATCGCCATCACGGCCAGCTCGGGCGATGGCGGTTACGGCGTCGAATATCCGGCTGCTTCGCAGTACGTCACCGCGGTGGGCGGCACGACGCTGACCAGAGCCAGCAGCACCTCGCGTGGCTGGACGGAGACCGCCTGGTCGGGCGCCGGCAGCGGCTGCAGCGCCTACGAGTCCCAGCCGAGCTGGCAGTTCAACAACACGAACATCAAGAGTGTCTGCGGGCATCGAGCCGTGGCCGACGTGTCGGCGGACGCAAATCCGAGCACCGGGGTCTCCGTCTACGACACCTACGCCTACCAGGGCCAGAGCGGCTGGTTCGTGATCGGCGGCACCAGCGTGAGCTCCCCCGTCATTGCCTCCGTCTACGCGCTTGCCGGGAACGCCGGAGCTGTCACCTATGGCTCGTACCCATATTCGAATTCCACTTCGCTCTGGGACATCACCTCGGGGAGCAATGGCACCTGCGGGAACCTGCTGTGCAACGCCACCACGGGCTGGGACGGCCCGACCGGACTCGGCACGCCCAACGGGACGGGAGCCTTCTAAACAATCGAGTAGCGTCTCGCGACGAGGAGCCGCCATATCGGGCGGCTCCTTAGTCGGGCGCGGTGAGGCCCAATTACGTCGGGGTCGGTGAGGGCCTCGAAGGTGACGTGGCGCGCGGAGTCGGCGAGGGCGCCGCTGTCGGAGGCCCGGTCGGATGCGACGTGGGGCTGGGCGCGGGGCTCGGGCTCGGGCGCGGACTTGGCGTCGCGCCTGGCCTGAAGGTTGCTGCCGGGCTCGACGACACTCCAGGACTGACGGTTGAAAGTGTCGAACCGGCGCGCGTCGCGCTCGGGCGCGGCGATTGAGCACCCCCACTCCTGGCGTCGCCGGGAGGCAGCACCCCGGCGATAGCCTCCTGCAAGGTCGAGTCGGCTCCCGGTGCTGTGGCCAGCGCCGGCGTCAGCAGGATTGCAGCCAGCACGACGGCGAAAGCCAGCACCACGCGCCTCGGCCGATCGGGTAACAGCCAGGGGCGGGCGCCGGTCGTCTGTGGCGACCGCCTGAAAGTGATCCTGGCCGGCGTGAGCGGGATGTTCAGCGACAGCAGGCTGGCAAGGGGTGCGCTGCCCCAGGCGACAGCCTGCCAGGCGAGAAGCACCGCACAGACGACGCCGATCGTGGGCGGTCCGAATATTCCAACGGCGACGGCCATGGCGGCGCAGGCTGACGCCACCACCGACTCGGGCAGCGTGCCCAGCACTGCCCTACCCAATCGCGATGGCGTACGCACCTTAGGCGTACGCAAGAACACGCCGCGTGTTCTGAGCAGCGCAGTCAGGCATGCGCGCGCAACCGTCCAGCTCAGCGCGAGCATGACCATCGCCGCGAGTGGCACATCGCGCCACGCCGCTCCGCATGCCGCACGGATGCTCCAACCCAACCGGAGCAAACCCGCCACCAACATGAAGATCGGCAGCACAAACAGCGCTCCGACCAGCTGGCGCAACAACAAGGGGTGACCAAGCGCCAGGAACGGGCTGGTTCCCAGCAGGAACAATGCCAGAGCAACTCCAAGCGGGTCGGCGAACCAGCCCAGGCCTCCGACGAGATAGTGGTACCGCTGGGCCGGCGTGAGACGCGATCGAGACAGGCCGAGGAGGATCCGGATATGGCGCCTGATGATCTGGACGCCGCCGAAAGCCCAACGGAACCGCTGCCTTCTCAGCCCGTCGAAATCCAAGGGCATCAGGCCTTCGCCGAATACTCGATGCACATATACCGCCCTCCAGCCACGTGCCAGCAGGCGCAAAGAGGCCTCGGCATCTTCAGTGATGCACCATTCGGCCCAGCCGCCGATCTCACTTAGTGCGGCAACCCTGATCAGGCCCATGGTGCCGCCGAAGATGATCGCGTTGGCCCTTGCGCGCGCCACCATCGTGACGTCGAAGAAATAGCGATAGGCGTAGAACAAGCCGCGGAGGTACGGCGAATCCTGCCAGTCCCGATAGTGCTGCGGGGTCTGCACGAACGCGACATCGGGTTCGGCAAGGTGCGGAACGCATGCTTTGAGGAAGTCGGGACTGACGACGTAGTCGGCATCCACGATCCCCACGATCTCCACGTCAGCGTCAAGGCGGCGGGTCGCTTCATTGAGGGCGCCGGCTTTGAATCCAGGCCAGCTCGGGAGATGTATGAAACGAAAATGCGGTCCGAGCCTTCGGCAATCTTCCTCAACCGGCATCCACAACGCGGGGTCGGTGGTGTTGTTCACCACCACCTGGACCATGAAGTGCGGATAGTCGATTCGGGCCAGCGCTTCCAGCGTTTGTCGGACAAGGTCGGGAGGCTCGTTGTATGCAGGCACCTGGAGGCAGACCCGCGGCGCGTACGGCTCGTACGGCGTTGGAGGCTTGGGCGCGGGAGTATCCCGACCAAGAACGTCGGCAATCTCGTACGCGAACACGAGGGAGAGCCCGAGCATCGCCACCTCGAGTACAAGCAGCAGGATCGACAGTCCCAAGCCGAGAGCCGGAGCGTGCGTGCCGAACGTGATCATCACAAGCGCGCCCACGAAGGCGATCACGAGCATCACCATGCTTCCGAAGAACAGCCGGGCAGGCCAGTGCATCGCCCGAAGGACGATTTCAAATGCCAAGAGACTCACGAAGAGGGCCACAAAGATCGGCGGTGCTGATGGCACGTCTCGGAGACCCGTTGTCGCTGCCCAGGCGGCCACCCAGGCCGACACTGCGATGACCGGCAGACCGAGAGGCCAGCGCGCCACGCGCGAACGTGCTCCCAGCATGAAAACCGCCAGCCCGATCAAGGCCAGCACAGCAGCCGCTGTCGCCAGCTCAATCAATTTTCTGAAACCATGGGCGGCTCGTCACTGACGGAGGCCGTTGCGATCTCTTTTGGACGCTGACCTCTATGAGGCCCGCGGGCTCATGAATGGCCCACCTGGATGCTCATGCCACCAAGAGGGACTCTCGAGTACGCCGGCCTACCCAATTCGGCGATTGGGCGAGGTCCTGCAATCAGGCCCTAGCGCAGGGCGTCCGTCACCACTGCCGCCATTGCGGCGATGAACTCCGGCCGCGTGTTGAACGAGGCCGTCCGGCGGATGGTGATGCCATGAGATCTGGCGAAGGCCTGAGCCTCGACGTCCAGGTCGTAAAGGACCTCCAGGTGGTCGGCGACAAAGCCGATCGGGCAGACGAGCACGTTGCGCGCGCCGGATCGCTCGACCGCCTCGAGAAGATCCGGTCCCAGCCATGGCTCGCCGGTGGTGCTGGCAGATTGGAATGCGAACTCCCATTTCGGAAGCTTCATACCCGCCTCCACGAGCCGGCAGCTCTCGAGCAGACGGTCGTGGTAGCCATCGCCCTCGGCCACGATCCGCGCGGGAAGACTGTGCGCGGTGAAAAAAAGGTGATCGGGCCACGACTCGGCAAGCGATTCCGACAGCACGGTGCGAATGGCGCTGATGAAGGCCGGGTGGTCGTGGAATCCAGGAACGAAGACCAGATCTCCGTCCCAGGCGGCGGCCAGAGCGCGACGGTAGCCGCCCACGCTCATCTCGGCGAAATGAGGCGCCAGCGGCAGGGCCACCAGTCGCTTGATCCCTGCCGCTTGCGCCTCTGCAGCACCATCCCCGATGAAGGGTGGGGCGTGCTTCATGCCTACGAATGCGGGCAGACCCAGTTGCTTGCCCAAGGCGGCGGCTTGAGCGCGGGTTACCGCCGTCAAGGGTGAACCGTCGATCGCGCGGTAGCGCGCAGTGAGCTCATCGAGTGCCTCGCGGGTTGGCTTGCGACCGCCGCGAATATGCGTGTAGTAGGCCTCGATGTCAACCTCTGTGGCAGGGCTGCCGTACGCCATACACAGCACGCCGGTGCGGAGCTCAGGCGACACGCGCGACCTCCCACTGGTGAACCGTCTCGATCAGCAGCTGAAGATTTTCGAGCGGGGTTGCCGGCATCACGCCATGGCCGAGATTGAAGATGTGCCCTGGGCGGCCGCCCGCACGACGGAGGACGTCGGCGGCCCGTTCGCGGACCAGCTCAGGCGGCCCCAGCAGCACGGCAGGATCCAGATTTCCTTGAATGCCGAACTCATGGCCGACGCGCCCCCAACCGCGGTCCAAGGGAACGCGCCAATCGAGCGAGACGATATTCGGGCCGGCCGAGGCGATCGCCTCCAACAACCCGGCCGTGTCAGTGCCGAAGTGGATGGTGGGAACGCCCAGCGGAGCGAGCTTCTCGAAGATGGATCGCGTATGAGGTAGCACTCGCGACTCGTAGTCCTCGAGCGCAAGGGCGCCGACCCACGAATCGAAAAGCTGGACGGCGGCGGCGCCGGCGGCAACCTGTGCTTGAAGGTAAGCCGCCATGGTTGCGGCCAGCTTTCCGAGCAGCAGATCGAAGGCGGCGGGCTCCGAGTACATGAACGCTTTGACTTTCGCGAAGTCTCGACTCGGCTTGCCTTCGATCAGGTAGCTGGCGAGCGTGAACGGAGCTCCGGCAAAGCAGATCACAGGGACGGGGGACGAGGCGACGACCTGGCGCACAGCCACGATCACCTGGGGCGCCGCCTCCTCGCCGGCAGGAACGGCGAGACGTTCAATGTCCGCCGCGCTGGAGATGGGATGGGCGATGACGGGCCCGACGTTCTCGACGAGCTCGAACTCAACGCCCATCCCGCGAAGCGGCAGCATGATGTCGGCGAACATCACAGCCGCATCGACGCCCAGCCGTCGAACCGGCTGGAGCGTCACCTCTGCGCACAGCTCCGGCTGCGCGACGATCTCAACTAGGCTCCAGCGCTCGCGCAGCTTGCGGTACTCAGGCAATGAGCGGCCGGCCTGCCGCATGAGCCACACGGGCGTAACGTCCACCGGCCGTCGGTTCGCGGCGTCGAGGAAGCGGCTCACTCTGCGGCCGCACTGATCGTGGCGTCGATTACAGCGTCATCGTGTGCGGCGGAGAGAAACCAGGCCTCGAACTGCGAGGGCGGAAGCAGAACGCCCGCACCGCGCATGCGCTGGAAGAACTTGGCGAATGCATCGGTGTCGCTTTCCTTCGCCTCGCGAAAGTTCGTTGGAGCGCGGTCGCGAAAGAAGAGCGTGAGAAGTGATCCGATTCGAGCCGTGCTCGAGCCATCGCGCCGCAATCCTTCCTGGAGCCGGTCGGCGCGCGCTTCCAGCCGGCGGTAAACATCGTCGGTCAGCTGAAGCAGGGTGGCTTCGCCAGCGGCCATGACCACCGGATGGCCCGACAATGTGCCGGCCTGATAGACCGGGCCGGCAGGCGCGACCAGGTCGAGCAGATCAGCCCGGCCGCCGTAAGCACCGACCGGAAGCCCGCCCCCGATGATCTTGCCGAGAATGGTCAAGTCGGGCCGCACGCCGAACAGTTCCTGCGCCCCGCCGGGCGCCACCCGGAATCCGGTTATCACCTCGTCGAAGATGAGGAGCGTGCCGGCGAGATCCGTCAGCCGGCGCAACCCTGCGAGGAAGTCGGGCGCCGGCGCGACGACGCCCATGTTGGCGGCGACGGGCTCGACGATGACCGCCGCAACCCTGGCGGGATGGGCGTCGAGAAGCGCGGCGACCGAATCGAGATCGTTGTAGTTCGCCACGAGCGTTTGGGCCGCCACCGACGCTGGGACTCCGGCGCTGCCCGGGATCGACAGCGTGGCGACGCCGGAGCCGGCATCAACGAGCAGCGAGTCGGCATGGCCGTGATAGCCGCCGTCGAACTTGATGACCAGGTCGCGACCGGTCGCAGCGCGCGCCACGCGGAGTGCGCTCATCGCCGCCTCCGTTCCGCTGTTCACGAACCTGACGCGTTCAATTGACGGCATGCGTGAGCGGATCAGCTCGGCCAGCCGGATCTCGGCCGGGTTGGTCGCTCCAAACGAGCCACCGGCCTCGACAGCGCTGCGCATCGCCTCGACTACGGCGGGATGAGCGTGGCCCAGGATGAGCGGGCCGAACGCGCCCACGAAATCGATGTAGCGGTTGTCGTCAACGTCCCAGACGAAAGGTCCGTGACCGCGCGCGATGATCGGTGGATCGCCGCCGACCGCACGGTACGCACGGACCGGACTATTGACGCCCCCAGGAAAAAGCGCTGCCGCTCTCTCACGCCACCCGGCGCTGGTGCCGGCCTTGATCACTTCGCTCCGAGAAGAGCGGTGATCTCCGCGATCGGACGGTGAATCCCGGTCAGGAGCGGGGTGTCACGGACCGTGGATTTCCTGCTGTCCGTCCCGCGGAGAGCACGAACCAGCTCGCCGAACTTGGGCAGGTCGTCGGTTTCATAGGCGACCAGGAAGTCCATGTCATCGACGCCGAAGCTGTTGGCGAGCAGCTGGCGGATGTCCGGGAAGTCATGACCAATACGCATGTGCTCGTTCATGATTCCCTGGCGCGCCTCGCGGCCGAGGAGATACCAATCGGTGCTTTTGGTGAACGGATAAACGATCAGGTAGCGGGATCGCTCGCCGGAGAACAGCGATTGCTCCTGCGGAGTTGGCTTCTTGACGTACTGCGAGGGCTGGATGATGCCGAGGAAGCTCTCGCTCACTTTCATCCACCGGCCCATGCCAGATCGCAGCACCGCGGCAGCCTTCTCCTCCAGCGCATCGAGTGAGGACGCAAGGCTCCAAAGAAGGAGATCCGAGGCGGCCTGAAGACCGATCATCGAATAGGTGTGCGTGGTCACATCCGAGGCAGCGTCAACCACAGCGGCCAGGTCGGCCGCCGACTGGCATCGCTCGTCCGCCGGTAGTCGTCGCCAGGCGGGATCGACACCGAGTGCTAGCGCGTGAACGAAACGGCTGTCCGTCATGCGGTCTCCTTCAACCAGGCGGCGACGTCACCGGCGAAATAAGTCACGACGTTCCCGGCTCCGGCGCGAACGATCGAGGTCAGCGTTTCCAGGATGGCGCCGCGCCGGTCGATCCAGCCTCGGGCAGCGGCGGCCTCGATCATCGCAGCCTCCCCGCTGACTTGGTAGGCGGCAAGCGGCAAATCGAATCGATCGCGCGCGCGCGCGAGGAGGTCAAGTGATGTGATTGCCGGCTTCACCATCAGCATGTCGGCTCCTTCCTGGGCGTCCAGCTCCATCTCGTGCAGCGCTTCGCGCCCATTCGCGGGATCCATCTGATAGGACTTGCGGTCCCCGAAGCTCGGCGTCGAACCGGCAGCCTCGCGAAAGGGGCTGTAGAAAACAGATGCGTGCTTCGAGGCGTAGGCGAGAATTGCCGCCCCTTTAAGGCCGGCGGCATCCAACCCGGAACGCAACGCCGCAACCTGGCCGTCCATCATCGCGCTCGGGGCGACGATGTCGGCTCCGGCTTCGGCGTATGCGATCGCTGCATCGGCGAGCAGTGGCAGCGTCGCGTCGTTGTCCACGAGTTCGCCCTCCAGCACGCCGCAGTGCCCGTGGGTCGTGTACTCGCACAGGCAGACGTCGGCGACCAGGGCGAGCGGCAGCTTTTCGGCCTTCAGCCGGCGCAGCGTTTCGGGCACCGGGCCGTCAGGATCGGCGGCAACGTGGCCGTTGGGATCCTTGGCGTCGGGAATGCCGAAGAGCAAGACCCCTCCGACGCCGAGGCTTGCGAGCCGATGGGCTTCAGTGAGTGCAAGGTCCGGGCTCAACCGCGCATGCCCACGCAAGGATGAGATCTCCTCCCGACGACCTCTTCCGGAGATGACGAACAACGGCGCCACGAGCGCGGCTGAAGCAAGGCGCGTCTCCCGCACGAGCGTGCGGAGCGCGCCGTTGGCTCGAAGGCGACGAGGCCGTTCGCTCCCTGGAAGGTCGACGATCCGTGTGGCAACCAGATCACGCATTGTTGCTTTCCTCCAGTGGTATGGCACCGACGATTACCGCTGTCAGGGCCTCGGTGCTCTGTTCCTTGGCCTCGGCGATGACGCGAAAACCGAGTTCACGGGCGACTCTCGTTGTGCGAGGCCCGATCGTGATGGCAGGCAGCGAAGTCGTCCCGCCGAGTGCGATGAATCCGCGCACCGCCGAGCCGGATGCGAAGACGACAGCCGACAGGCCGGCATCCGCGAGCGCGACCGTCAGCGGCCCAGCAGAGGATGCAGGTCCTTCCACAGTCGTATAAGCGGCCAGCTCATCGACCTCGGCACCCCTTTCACGGAGTCGTTCAGGAAGATCTGGAGCAGCGGCTGCCGCGCGCACGAGCAGCACGTGCTTGCCGCCCGCGTCGGGCACGGCGTTCGCGAGCGCCAACCCGTTCGTCATCTCTGGGACCAGGGCCGGCTCGATGCCGCGCGCCCGCAGTGCCCGCGCGGTCGCAGGTCCGACGGCCGCCCAGCGCGGCCCTTTCGCGAGGTCGTCCAACGCATCGACCCCTGACGCGCTCGTGACGACGACCCAGTCGTAGTCGGCAAGTTCCGGTCGTGTGAACTCGAGGCGATCGATCGCGACGGTGGGGACTGAGTGGACGCGGTACCCGGCCGCTTTCAGGGCGCCAACCATTGGGTCGGCCCCGCCGGCCGGTCGCGTCACGAGGATCGCGCTCACCGGAGCGCCACCTCCGCGACAAGCCGGCGCCCACCAGCTCCGGCCAGTTCCACTGCTTCTGAACATGCACCCTTGATGTGCTCAATCCGTTTGCCGGTGCCGTCGCTGTTCACGCCGGCGACCAGCAGGGTGAATGAGCCGCCGTCGACTGACGCGAGAGCGCCCACCGGAGCGCGGCAGGTACCTCCGGTCGCTTTCAAGACCTCGCGCTCGGTTTCAATCGCCAGCCGAATGGAAGGCATGTCGAACGCCGCAAGCAGCCGGAGAAGCTCGACGTCTTGGCGGCGGGCCTGGACGGCGAGGGCTCCTTGCCCCGGAGCGGGCGCGACCAGTTCCGGTTCCAGTCGTTGGTCGATCCGCTCGCTACGCCCAAGGCGATCGATCCCGGCCGCCGCGAGCACCAGGGCGTCGACGGCATCCTCGTCGAGGCGCCTGAGACGGGTGTCGACATTGCCATGCAGCGGCACCACGTGGAAATCTGGGCGCGCCGCCAGCAGAAAGCCCGTCCTGCGCGGGCTGTCGGTGCCGACAACCGCTCCCTTCGGGAGCGAGTCCAACGTGCTGGTCCCGCTGCGAGTGACCAGAACATCCCGCGGGTCCGCACGCTCCGGGTAGGCCGCGATCAACAGTTCCGGCTCCTCCTCCAAGGGGACGTCCTTGGCGCTGTGCACGGCGATGTCGATTTCGCCCGCGACAAGTGCGAGGGCGATCGCGGCGACGAAAACGCCTTCGCCGGCGGACATGTCGACAGGGCGAACGTCGCCCTCGGTCACGATCTGAACCAGCTCGACTTCATGACCCGCGTTGCGCAGACGCGTGGCGAAGAGTTCGCTCTGGATCCGCGCGAGCCTCGAGCCGCGGGTGCCCAACCGAAGCTTCATCTGTCGCGCTCCAGCCAGCCGACGTACTCGCGCGTTTTCGAGGCTACGACTCGGTCTGCCTCATCGATGTAGCCGCGCGGAAGGCTCGGTAAGCGGACGTACAGATCGTCGATGCCGAGAAAGTCGCCATTGGCGCGGGCCCTGACGGCCTCAGGAACGGCGGTCGGCGCCGAGATATCCGCGATCGGCGGCAGATCACCTGCTTGTGGCTGCAGCTCGTGCCAAACGCCGGCGAGCGCAACCGCGATGGCAGCGCTGTTCTGGGCCAGCTTCGCGCCGTCCGCGAGGTCCACCCCTTGGCCGCCGTAAACCTGGGCCAGTCGCTGCGCCCGCGTCGCGTCCCGGCTCGCGATCGTGACCTCGCCTCCGGCCAGCCTGACGGAGTGTGCGAGAGAAGATCCCATGCGGCCGGCACCGACGACCAGGACGGAGCGTCCCCTAAGAGTCGATCTTTCGGCCAGCCAGGCCACCGCCCTCTGCGCCAGGGTTCCGCTGGAGGCCGTCCGCCGGGCGCGCGCGCGGCGGCCCGCGGCAATCCCCGTTTCGAACCATCGCTGCAGGCGGCGATCAACGGCGCGCCAGGCTCGCGCCTGGCCCAACGCCTCCCGAACCTGGTGAAGGACCTCGTCCTCTCCAACAATCGCGCTCTCCAATCCCGCGGCGACTCGGATCAGATGCCGCACCGCCTTCTCACCCGTTTGAACCTGGAGGGGGGCGTCCAGGTCCGGCCTGACGCCGAATCCATAAAGCTCGACCCGGTGGCAGGTGCTGAGCAGGATCCACTCAGGGTGACCTTCGATTTGCGTTTCCACCGATCGTGCAAGGTCCGCTCGCTCAGCTGCGCTGGCGGTGTCCGCTTGAACCGCCATCACCCACGGCTCCTGATCTGACATCAGGTGTTGTCGGCGTGGCCGCTCATCAAGGCCACCAGCAGCCGATCGGCTGCGCTTTCTGCTTCGACCAGGAGCAAGGTTGCCTCCCGAGTGTCGAGGCGTCGCCGCCGGGCGATGCTAGCGAGCTCGCCGATGAAGGCCCCCCGAAAGCGAACGAAAGCCTCGACTGCTTCTGAAAGTGACGCGCCTAGAGCCGAAGCCCGCTGCCCGTACTCAAAGGCCCAGGCGGTGGCCTGGTCCAACTTCTCCGGCGATCGCCGCGGACCCTCGTCATCGAGGTGCTCTAAAAGCGTCGCGAGCAAACGGTGACCTCGCTCGCGAAGCTCTGCCCGTTGGGCGTCGGACAGGGCCGCGAGCCAGGGTGAGGCGACCGGCTGGCCAACCGGTCTTGCCCGCCTATAGACCCGAGCCACTCGTGTGGCGGCGGCGCCGAGGCCGGTGAGTGGAGGCCGGCGATCTCGCGATTGGGGCACCAACGCCTCAATCACGGTCCGCGGGAAGCGCCGATGCCCGCCTGGCGTCACGAACGTGGCGACGTCCCCATGGTCTGCCCAGCGACGCAAGGTGGCCGGGGTGACGCCCAGCAGGCGACTCGCCTCGCCGAGACTAAGCCAGGGTGAGCGAGCGGAGCGGGCCAATGTGCTCAACCGCCAAATTATGCTGAAAACTATCGAAAGCTTGCACAGATTGGCCCGCCGGCTCGGGCTACCTGGGCGACGCCGGCCCGATCTTGGAGCCGCATGCTTGAGTGCGTATGAGCGATAGGCACGCTTTGATGTGGTCCGGCGGCAAGGACAGCGCCCTCGCGCTGGACCGCGCCCTCAGGTCGGGAATCGAGGTCGGCCGCTTGCTCTCCTTCTATGACGGCGCGACCCGGCGGGTTCGCTTTCACTCCACCCGGGTCGAGATGTTGGAGGCGCAGGCCGCGGCGATTGGGATCGATCTGCACGCCATCCCCACCACCTGGCCAGAGATGGAGGCCAACCTTCAACATGAGCTGTCGTCGCTTCGCGACGAAGGATTTGAAGGGGTGGTCTTCGGCGACATCCACCTCGCTGACGTGCGCGCCTGGTATGAAGAGCGCGTTACCGCCGCTGGGTTGATCCACATCGAGCCGCTCTGGGGTGAGCCGCCGCAATTACTCATTAATGAGTTCGTATCCTCGGGCGGGCGCGCAGTCATCACTTGCGTTGAGCTCGCGAAGCTGGACGAGTCATGGCTCGGTCGTGTCATCGACGACCGTTTCGCTTCGGAGATCGCACGCACAGGCGTTGACGCCTGCGGCGAGAACGGTGAGTATCACTCCTTCTCTTTCGCCGGCCCTGTCTACAAGAAGCCACTGTCCTGGGCCGCCGGTGAGCGACGCCTCGATTCGGGCTTTGCGCAGCTCGATCTCACTGAGGGCGCCTGACGCTCCCTTGCGGCTCAGTGCCACTCGGATGAGTCGAGGCCTGCCTCCAGCCAGTCGATGATCGCGCCTACTTTCGCCCAGTCTCCGGCCTTGCGAGCCGCGATCACCTCGCGCAGCGCATAAGGCTCCCAGGCGAGCAGCGCCTCAGCACCCGAGCTCGCGTAGCGGACCAGCGCGTGATGGACAACATCCTCATATTCGACACCAGTGTTCCGCGCGAGGTTCTCCAGGGTTGGCCGCGGGTCGGTCAGCCGCGAGAGCGCAACGGAGTCGCGAAAGTTCTGATTTGTGTCTCGGGCAGCCATCCAGCACACCGTAGCGGAGTGAGGCTCCGGGGCACTGACGTGTAGCAGGCCTTGCGGCTAGCGCACCGACCTAATTCTGGTGACGAAGATCGTCCCCAATAGAAAGAAGAAGATCACGCTGCCGAACGCGACCCGATAGCCGGAGTTCGCGGCGTGGCTGTTGAAGAACGCGATCAGCACACCCTCGATTGCCGGGATGATGCTGTTCGGCAGCGTCTGGCCGACATGGAACAAGCCCATATCCTTTGCCGACCTCGCGCGGTCCGGCACTGTGTCGCACGCGAGAGCCCAGTCGACTGCAACGTACAGGCCGTACCCAAGGCCGTAGACGACGGCGAGCACGAGGACGATCCAGATCTGGGTCGGATAGAACACGATGAAGAATGCCGCCACCGCGATTTGCAGGGCGCCGGCTGCGTAGACGAACCGCTTTCGACCGTAGCGATCGGAAGCCGATCCTCCGAGCAGACCCGGAAGGATCATCGCGGCGAACGCAACGCCCAGCCAGATCGAGGTGAACTGGTCCGGGTTGTCCACCCTGACGACGTATTTGAAGAACGGTGAGAGGAAGTAGGAGACGGCGGCAATACCGCCGGTCACCATCATCCGGGTGAAGATGACCCACGCAAAATCTCCGCCCCACATCGGCCGGAAGAAGTCCGCGACGGCCGCGCGCAGCGGCAGGCGAGGGTGGTGGACGACCGGCCGCTTACCTTCCTCGCTGCCGGCCCACAGCACAGGTATCACGCTGAGGGCGAGCACGACCGCCATAACGAGGTAGCTCTGCACCACCGCGTGGAAAGTTGAGAGGACAGTGGTGGTGGCAAAGCCCAGCAGCGCGCCGCTGGCCGACATGACCGACAGAAATCCGCTCGCCTTGCCGAACTCGCCCTCCGGCACGACGTCGGGGATGATCCCGTAGTAGGCGGCCGCCGCACCGTTGAGGCTGATCTGAACGATGAGGTGCCCGACGAGGAGCTGGGGATAGCTGCTGGCGCTCCACATGAGGAGAATGCCGACCAGGCTCAGGAGCATGCCCGCCACCATCAAAGGACGCCGCCTGCCCCAGGGTGTCGTGATGCGGTCCGAAAGTGCCCCGACCAGCGGAGGTACCACGACTGAGAAGAACGCGCCCGCTGCCGCGGTGTAGCCGATTACCGGAGTGATCTGATCCGGCGGGAAGTTGAAGGTCCCGATCTGGTGCTGAAGAAGAACGAGCGGATAAGGCAGCCAGGTGAACGACAGACCGAAGTAGAAAGTGGCGAGCCCGAGGTGCCGCAGGTTTCCAAACCTCTCCTCCGCCTTGCCCAGAACCTCTTGCGTCGCTGACATGCTGCGCATGGTGCGTTGCAATAGGTCTCACAGGGAATTCCACCCTAGTCTCAAAATTGAGTGAGACGAGCTCAGAGGCACGGCCTACGAGTTACTGAGTCGGGCTACCCGCCTCGCGACTTGCTCGGAGGCCGCTGCGACCGAGTTCACGTTGAATCCGATTGCAGCCTGCTTGCCGACTTCGGCCGCCATCTTCCAGTGGAGCGCGGCGGCACCGATGTCACCCTGCTCGTACAAGAATTCTGCCGAGGAACACGGATAGGATCAACTTGCGCATCGGCGCACCTCCTAAGAGTGATGGGCTGAGTGTCGGTTGACTTGACAACCGTGTCAATTCAAATTCGGGCCGGCTTGCTTAACGCGGCCGAGTGGCTAGAACGTTTGTTAAGCGATACACTTAATGGATGGAAGGGCGGGGGGGCCTCTTTCCTGAGGCGTGTGGCGTGCCAGGCGCGCGCCAAGTCACCGACTCGGGCGATCCGCCGGATGACTGCGACGAAGCAGCCACGCCGAACCTCAAGGTGGCGATGATCGTCATAGCGCTGGCAGCGGCATTGCCATGCGTGCCTGCACTTGTGGCCATGGCAGGCCAACTCGGGATGCCAGCGCCGGTGACCATCTGGCTCAACCTCGTTGGCATTGTGGTGGTCGCGGTCAAGGGCGTCTCGATCGCTTACGGCGTAGGCAGATTCTCCACCGCCTGACCTGTCGCCGCCGCCTGCCGGCGCCCGACTGGTATCAGAAGCACGGGCCCGCAGGCCCGGTCAGGACGTATACATTGCTGCCCGTGAACTTGGCCGGCAGCCTGGAAATCCTGTATTTGCTCAGACCCATGCCGAGCCGCCAGTGCCAGATCACCGGCTGGTAGTTGTCATCCGAGAACCAGATGCCCGTTGAATCGGGCATCGAGTCGCTCACCCAATGGCAGTTGGAGTGGCTGTACCGGGGCGCCAACTGACCATGAATGTTTTGGGACATCGCGGGGAAAGATCAAAACGTGAGTGACCCCAAGGTGACGGCCTGTCCGAGCTGCGGGCAGAAGAACCGCGTTCGGGCTGACGCCGCTGGCGTGCCCTACTGCGGCAAGTGCGGAAAGCCTCTGCCCTGGCTTGCCGAAACACACGGCTCCGACTTCGAGGCGGTGGTCGAGAAGTCGCCGATCCCGGTGCTCGTCGACTTCTGGGCACCCTGGTGCGGCCCCTGCCGCATCGTCGCGCCGGCCGTCGAACGCCTGTCCGAAGAGCTCGCCGGCATGCTGAAGGTGGTCAAGCTCAACACCGACGACGAGCCCGCGCTCGGCCAGCGGTTCGGCGTCCGCTCGATCCCGACCCTCCTTCTAATGGAGGGAGGAAAGGAACGTGATCGGGTGGTCGGAGCCCTGAACGTGAACGCTCTGCGCAGCTGGGTCCAGACTCGACTGCCATCGCCTGCGACCAAGCCGTAGGCCTGACGAAGTCGAATCAGCCGGCGTAAATGCCGCCGTCCGATCCCACCTGCAGGTTGATCGGCGAGAGGGGAGTCGGAGCCGGGCCGGCGACCACCGCTGCTTGGTGCGCGGGATCGAACTCCGCACCGTGGCACGGGCAGATCAACAGGCGCTGCCCTGAGTCATAGCTGACCGGACAACCGGCATGCGTGCAAACAGAGTCGAACGCGACGATGCTGCCCCCGGCCAGCGAAACAGCGACAGCCGGATCGCCGCTGGTCGGATCCGTGAATGTGAAGCTGCCGCGGGACCGAAGTTGGGCGAGGGTGCCTACTTTTTTGCCGGTCGGCGTTGGCGACGCCGACGGGCTTGCATCGGCGCTTGGTCCAGTCCCAGTCGGCTCGCTGGCTCCGACATGACGGGTGCGGGGCAGGAGGGCCAGCACCCAGACAACCGCCACACCTGCACTGCCAAGCTGAACCAGCAACCTTCGACGGCCAGGGTCGGCCGCCGTCTGCGTTTTCACTCCGCCCGCGGGCTGTGGCGCAAAGATCCGGCGTGCCGTCAGCACTCCCTGGTCGCCGACGAGCGCCAGTGTGATCCACGCAACTGTGTAGATGCTGTCTGAGCCGAGGAAGTAGGGCTGGACGGCCCAGCTCGCCGTGAGGAAGAAGACGAAGTTGATCAATGCGCCGCCGGCGGCAGCCCAGCGGGTCGCCACACCAAGGATGACGAGGGCTCCAATCGCAAGCTCAGCGCCGACCACGCCGATCCCCGTCAACTGGGGAACGGGCAGGGCCAACCATTCGATCAGGAAGCTGATTGGCGAGGTTGTGGTGAAGCTTTGCAGCTGCGCTCCGATATACGTCGGGGCTGTCGGATCCAGGAACTCGGGGTCGGCGATCTTCTGCAGCCCGGCGTAAACGAACGTGAGGCCGAGAAAAAGCCGCAGAGGAACCGTGCTGTAGATCACCCATCGGTCCGTCGTCGCAGGCGCCTGCTGGCGTGGAGCCTTACGGGGGCCTTTCTTGCTCACCCACTGACCTTACGCAATTCGGAAATGCGGCATCTGGCGGTCGCTCGACGGCGCCGGCTGAGCTCGGGTTGGAGCAAGCGAGCCAGATGTGTTGCTGACTTTGTTATGAGCCGCAGACGACGCTAGCAGCGGCCGGGAGCGGTTCTCCAGATTTTTACCTCTGAAGTGCTGGCATGCTCCAAGCGGCCTGAGGAGACACGCAAGCATGAGACGTTTGATTTTCAAGCCCCGATTCTTAGGGATTGTCGTTGGCGCCGCGCTGGTGGCCATGTGGCCGATGGCGGCTCTCGCCGCCACGGCTCCCGGCCTGGGTTCGGCGGGGAGCTTCGCCGTCCTGAGTGCAGCTCCTGGTGGGGGAGGGGCGGTGACCTGCACCGATTCAACTATCACCGGAGACGTTGGCTCCTCAGGCCTTCCGGCCTCGGTCGTTCAGACCAGTTGCACGATTAATGGGGCGATCGTCGCGCCAGTGTCCGCCGGGGTCGTATCCGACTTCAACACCGCGTACGACGCGTTCGGGGCCATCGCCTGCGACCAGACCCTCACGGGCACCCTCGCCGGCGTCACGCTCACGCCCGGTGTTTATTGCTTCGACGCGGCGGCCACGCTGACCGGCACGTTGACGCTCAAGGGGCCCGCGAACGGGACCTGGATTTTCGAAATCGGGACCAGCGGGACCGGCGCCCTCACGGGGACAAATTTCTCGGTGGTCATGGCTGGCGGCGGGACGCCGTGTAACGTCGATTGGTGGGTCGCCGAGGCCGCGACAATGACGACCTCGAACTTCGTGGGAACGATTCTCGCGGGTGCGGCCATCACCATCACCGGTGGAAGCTTTACTGGTGATGCCCTCGCGAAAGCCGCAGTGACGTTGACGGGCACCAACCTCGTCGGCTGCGCTGGTGGCACACGCAGCGGGAAGAAGCACTGCAACCAGGGCGTGGGCAACGGCCCCGAGGGTTGCGATCCAGGCAATTCAAACCAGGGTAACCCGGCTAACTCGAACGACGAGCTTGGCGGGACGCCAGGAAACCCGGGTCGCAGAGGTGGTAACAGCCAGGCCCCCAGAGTCGCCAGCAGCAACCACGCGACGGCTCCTGCCGCGAAGGGCACCAGCAACCACGCGACGGCTGCGCCGTTCAGAGGCACCAGCAGTCGCATAGTCACGGTGGTTGCCGTCACCAACCACGTGGGCTAGCGCGCCAACAGTGATCGGATACACAACCGGGAGGGGACGCGGAGCGTCCCCTCCACCTTTAAGCACGATGCTGTCAAAAGCAGGGATGGTGCCAAGCCTCGAAGCAAGATTGGTCGTGATTCGCCGGCGCCGCCGCCACAGGAATCTGAAACAGCTTGCGATGGCGAGTCCAGTGGTCATCGGATCCTCCCTGGTGTTGCTCGCCGCATTCGGAGGTATCGCAGGCTTCCGATAGCGCGCCTCCGCGATACACCGTTTAGCTGGTCGCGGGGGGGACGGGTCCGATTCGCGGAGAGTATTGCGAAGCGAAGATCACATATCGGTGAGTGGCGAGCGCTCCGGCCCACAGAGGCCAGCACGGCCTCCAATGTTTCCCCCCCATACTGAGTACCGAGGGGTTTGACGGTTGGTCATTCGGAGATTTGATCTGTGACCGCGAAACGGGTGGTGATCGTGGGGGGAGGGGGAACCGGTGACTATGCCGCGTTCGCCCTACGCAAGAAGGGTTTCGACGGCGATGTGCAGATCATCAGCGCAGACCAGAACCGGCCGTACGACCGTCCCTATCTCTCCAAGGAGCTGCTTCGAGGTGAGGTCGAGCTGCCGAAGGTGTTCCTGCACGCCGAGGACGATTACGCGAAGGAGCGCATCGAGCTTCATCTCAACCAGCGGGTGGTGGGTGGCTCAATGTCGAGCCGCACCCTGGCTCTCGAGAAAGGCGGCGAGGTCGCTTTTGACATCCTGGTCCTGGGGCTTGGCGGCACGCCGCGATGGCTGCCCGGTGTTCCCCATTCCGACAACGTCCACACCTTGCGTTCGCTTCGCGACAGCCAGGCGCTGCGCACAGCGATCAACGAGAGCTCTCGCTTGCTGCTGATCGGCGCGGGTTTCATTGGCGCGGAGGTTGGCGCCTCCGCTCGCCAGCTCGGCAAGGAGGTATTGATGGTCGAGGCGGCGCCAGTGCCGTTGTCGCGAGCGCTCGGACAGGAGGTCGGCAAGATCTACGCATCGATCCACAGCGACAGAGGCGTCGACGTGCGCTGTGGAACCACGGTTGACAAATGGCACGAGACGGGCGGCCGCGTGGCCGGGGTCACATTGTCCGATGGGCGCCGCGAGGATGTCGACCTGGTCTTGCTTGCCGTCGGCATCGAACCGAACCTCGAGATCCCGAAGGCGCTGAGGCTGCCGATTGCAGGCGGCGGGGTCAGCGTTGACGAAGGGCTCAAAGCGGCGGACGGCGTTTACTGCGGCGGCGATGTCGCATACCACCCACACCCGGTGCTGGGGCGTGCGATCCGCGTCGAGCACTGGGAGGTTGCCAAGAACCATGGTCGGGCCGTCGGCGCCGCGATCGTGAGCGGGGACACGCCCTACACCAGGCTTCCTTACTTCTGGTCGGACCAGTACGACGTCAGCCTTGAATACAGGGGGCACGCATCAGGCGACAGCGAGGCCGTGTGGCGCGGCGATCGGAAGGGGCTTGCTTTCTCGGTCTTCTACCTGACGGATGGTGGTCTCATCGATGCGGTCCTCTCGATGAACGACAAGAAGACGAACGAGCTGGGCGGCCAGCTGATCGAGAGCCGCAAGCCCATCGACAAAGCGGCCCTCGCCGACACCGGGGTCGACCTGGCAGATCTGGTCCCGGAATCCACCAAGTAACCGCTGCCCAGCCCATGCGGCGCGTCTCGGTGGTGGGTGTAAGCGGGTGCTCTGGAACGGGAATCGTGAACCGCTTAGCAACCTGACATCTGTGGATCCGCAGCTCCAACGCGGAAGCACGCCGCTGGCTGCGCTCGCTCAGCCTGCTTGACTGACTAGTCGGAGAGGAGCCAGGGCAGGGCTTCGGCGAGGGGTCGCATCAGGGTGGCGCGCTGCTCTTTGGTGATCAGGTTCCCCGCGACCAGGCCCAGCGCAGCCGCCAGGGCCGCACGCTCCGCCTTGTGCCCGATCTCGCCATGCTCGGCTTTCCAGGACACAAGGGCATCACCTGATTCCGTCAGTCCGAAAAGCGAGCTCCTGACGAGATCCCATGCCGGTCCACGGTTCGCCTGCTCGACGGCGTGCGTGGCCGCCTTCTCGGCATCGTGGAAAGCTTGCAGGCCCTTGGTGCCGACATGCTCGTCCCAACCTTTCGCCACTCTCTCGACGCCGGCGGGAGACAGCACGCGGATGTCGTCCATCAGACGCGCGAGCGTGTGCTCGTGCTCCGGAAACCCGTAACCCTCCGCGTCTAAGCTCATCCGCCGTCTAGAGTAACGCGTGCTCGCCGACGCGATGTCGCCGCGGCGCTCAGGCGCGGATCCGCCGGCCGACCACCAGGCTCTCCGGCGGGCGCCCGACGACCCGCCGCCACATCGCTGTCATGCGGCCCTGGGTCTTGAGCCCGACCAGTGCAAACCCGGATTCCGCAATCACCGGCCTCAGCTCGGGGATGCTGGCTGGGTGATAGCCGGCGGCGAGCTCGGGATAGCCTGCGGCGGCGTAATAGTCCGCCGACCGGCCCGCGGCCTGTGCGCGCGAACGATCGTCACCATAGATCGGACTGTCGACCAGGAGCAGCAACCCACCGTGCCTCAGGACGCGCGCCGCTTCGCCCACGGCTTCGGCGAGGGGCACGTAGTGGATCGAGGCGCTGAAGAACGCCGCGTCGATCGTCGAGTCGCGTAGGGGAAGCCTGCACATGTCGGCGCGCACGGTGAGCGCCTTGCCTGCCGGCACCGTCGGCAGGATGTCGAAGGCGATCACGCCAAAGCCGGTGAACAGCGGGTGCGCCCATCCCGTGCCCGACCCGATGTCCGCCACCACCCGGCCTGCCGGGTTGGGCCACTCGCGCGCCAGGATCGCCGCGGCCCGGGACGCCGATCTCAATCGGCCCCACAGCTCGGGCCGCCCGGCCGCCGGTGCCTGGCCCGTTGGGTCGACCCAGCCCTCGCTCAGTCGAAGCGCGCGATACCTCTCGGCGAACGCGTCTGCCGCAGGTCTCGAGGCATCGTCAAGAAGGTCGAGGCCGCCTCCCGCCATCGCGATGGGACGACCGCAACCACCACAGATCGCGAGGTCCGGTCGCGGAGAAGTTCCGCACGCTGGGCAAGCCAGCAAGTCGTAAAGAGGCGCGAGCTCAACTGCCAAGGATCACGAGGGTGTCCACCGGATGGATTTCGCGCCACCCATGGTTGGTGTCCAGCACCCATGGCCCATCGATCGCGATGTGCTGGCCCGCGAACGGGACGGTGAGCTTGGTGGGAGGGCACTTGTCGGCCGCCGAGCTGTCGGGCGGCGAAGCGTTGTCAGGGCAGTCGGGGACGATCTCGGCCAGCATCGTGGGTTTTCCCTGAAAGTGATTCTCGGCGTTCATCAGGTCCGAGTACGCCGGGTCCAGCACGATCCAGACGTGGTAATCCCCATCGTCCTCGGGCACGACTGAGACCACCAGCCCGACCGCGTGCCGGCACGGATCGAGGATCTGCAGGCGGTCGGGTTGATAGATGCCAGCGAGCGGCGGTCCAGAGCCGCATGCCGGCGCCGGGCTGGGATGTGCTGCGCTCGGCGCTCCTGATTGCGAGCACGCGAATAACGCCGTCGCCAACATCGGCAAGAGCCCAAGCCTGGTCAGCGCAGGAACGCGGGCACCCACTTGAATCGGGACAACGCAATCGGGCCGGCTCCAGAGACGATGACCTGGGCGTTGACCAGGACGGCGAGGTAATAAAGCCAGCGGAAGCCGGGGTCCGAGACCTGGAACGCCACGACCAGCGCCAGATTGGCTGCCAGCAGCAGGCCGCCGATGCTTGCCCATCGCGTGGCCAGCCCCAGTATCAGCAAGATTGCGACCACGGTTTCGCCGATTGTCTGCGCGACCGAGAACACGAACCAGTTAGGCGCCACCACGTTGGCCAGGAACTCCTTCAGGCCGGGTATCGGGTTGTCGGCCGCTGCCGACTGGATCAGCCCGTGCGTCCAGTCCACGCTTTGCCATTTCGTGCTTGCGAAGTAGAGCCAGAAGATGCCTACGAAGGCTCGAAAGATGCTTGCCCATGTCTCATTCATGCGAGTTGGTCACCACCACCAACAGATGGTGCGTCGGGTCGACAGCGAGACCCACCGGGGCTATGCCCTGGGCCCAGGCCGTGGTCGCGCTGCCATCGATTACCAGCACATGCTCGTCACCATGAGCAGGCACGAAGACTTGCGAGCCGAACATCAGGACCTGGTCGGGATCGCGCGGCGTGGCCAGTGTGGTGAACTGCAAAGTCCCAGTGTTCAGGTCGAAGACGCCGCCTGGATCGGAGTCCTCGCGCGCCCCCTCTGCCGCCACGAGCAGGTGTCCAGGGCCTCCGGCCGAAAGCCAGAAGGCAAACACCGGCAACGGCAGGCCTACGCGGTGGCCGTCGGAGCGAACCAGCTCGGCGCGCTCGTAGTCCGCGGTCCAGATCTGGTCGCCCACCGCGGCAATCCCGAAGCCGGCTCCGCCGGCAAGGCTGGTGCCGTCGAGGTATTCGACCCTCCCGCCGGTGCCCGCCACGATCA